>JAZUEE010000192.1:0-6257 GCA_045639985.1 Bacteroidales bacterium | reverse complement strand
ATTGTATTGCAAGAATTATTGCTGAGCAAGCAAATCAATTTTATTTTGATTTTCCTATTACGGAATTGAATAATATCCTTGTTAAAGATTATTTCCGAATGGAACAATTTAGGCGTCATGATGAATTCGGAGATTTTTGTTTAGCCGCATTTCAACAAATTGAAAATATTGTCAATTGGTTCTGTCAAAGAGATAAATTTAAACGAAATTACGAGCAACACTTTAATGACTCTTGTGATTGGGTAAATAATTTTAGTGGCAAACCTTATGGCACATTGGGACAATTGTTTATCCCTTTTGATTTTGAAAAAAATAAAGATAAACAGATTGATTCGTTTGATTTTCATTTTCGTAATAGACTACGGGTCGTTTTGTATTTTGTTTCATTAGGAGATAACCCCAACAAATATAGGTTTGATACTATGTATAATCAGATTAATAAGTTGTATGCGTGTCGTAATTTGAACCATAGAGGGGGACAAAGTAGTGCATCCCAAGAAGGAATTATTAATGATATATTACCACATAGTTATCAGTATTATTTTAAGTTTTCAGGAATACTAGTCGACTTTGTCAGTTCGATAAATCAGTTTATGGCTAAGAAAGAGAAAAAAGGGGTCTTAACGGCCTCTCATCCTAGTTTGATTGTTATAAAATTTGAAGATGGAACGATGGAAAAAATAGTGCCCAACAAACACAAAAAAATATTCAACAAATTAAAAAATCAGTCTATTAATACTGAAGTTGTCTTGGAATATCATTCAAAAACATCTGAATTTTTAGATGTGAAGATAAAATGATTTTTATCCTTTATACAATTCATAAAAGTGCCCGTAAGAACAAATTAAGTAATTATATAATAAAATGAGTAATAAAATAAAAGTTAATACACATCATGCGTACCTCAATACGGAGATAGTATTGAGTAGTGAATGTAAACCCGCTGAACTTGTAGATCAAACAACAGGAATTTCTTATGTGATAAAAGATGCGCCTCTTCATATTCATCTTAGTGCAGGAGAACATGTTTTACGATGTGAATCTTTGAAGGAGGAAATTATTATTGAAATAGAGGATGCTATAAAATTGGGCGGTAGTAAGTTGAAAAAAGCATTTGTTTTTGATGATAATTCTTGGATGTTCGTCACAACAAAAGACCGATTGTATGCTTTAAACAGAGATACTAAAGAACAAAAGGTTGAATACAATATTACTCCAGATGAGATTATTAGTTTGGGAAAATACTATCAAAAATCGTGTGAGTATTTTCTCATGAAGACTAAATCTGATTATAGTATATATAACGTACTAACGGGTAAACAAGTATGGGTGAAATCAAATCATATATATAGTAATTCTCGCTATGTTATTTACAAAGAAGATGAAGATGTGGTTGTGTACGATTATCGGTTTGGAATGCAGAAAGTAAAATTTAATGGTCCCTATTCATTTGGAGAAAAATTTTTTTTCGTAAATGGGAATAAATTATATGGACTTAATTTGATTTCTGGTTTTAATAGTTTGGTGCCAAATATTGGCCCTTTGAATGGGAATTTTGTGCTTAGAGATAATTTTTTATTGAAGTTTAGCAATGATAATTCCATGCAAAAACAATATAGTTTATTTGATTTAGGAAATGGCGAAAATAATATTAAAGAATATATTATCTGTCTCCCATTTTGTGTGGAGAGTTTTAAAGGAGAAAAGACAAATGAATATAATCAATTGAAAGACAAATATGATGAAATAAAAAAAAGTATTTCCGATTTGGTGGATGAAAATAAATGTGGAATTAATTTGGCATATAATGCTTTGAAGATAGATGATGTCTGCTATGAAGACGGTTCGGATTCAGAAGTACTTGTTCTTGCTGGTGAAATAACTAATTTTCCAAAGTTATCGTATAAGGTTCCATTTGTTTTAAAATCATCGAATTCTAAAATTTCATTTGATAGTGTGTCAATTGTAAAGGACGACTCTTATAAGAAATGTTCTGTTGAATCTGATGCGCCAGTTCCAAAATGTCTGAAAGGAGAAGAGTTATTGGGCTTTTCGCCATCTCTAAACCGTTTGATAGTGAAATCTAATGGTCAATTGTTGTATCAAGATAAAAAACTAAGTAAATCTGAACAGATTTTTTGTGATTGTTTTGATTCAACTTATTATGATAGTGCATATTTTACAAATGATGGAACAGGTGTGCTAACAGTAAACAATAATCATTCCACAATATTCCGATTTGAGGATATGACGCAGAAACCATTTGATATTAAGGGTGTTACTCTATTGAGCTATGAGGGTTTTAATGGGTATAAACCTACATTGTCATATGATAATCAACAACCGAGATGGAGAGATCCTATATCTATGCAATATATTAATCCCGAAGAAATGTCTCATTTCGTTTTTTGGAGTCCAGATAGAAACTATTATGCTGAAAATAAATTTAAAGAGGTTTATTATAATAGATTTGAAAACAAAGAAATATCGTCAGAAGAACACATTGAACTTTGTCGAAAATATAACATTTTCGGTTCTGATACAGAAGAAATACGGAAAAACAAGATTGAATTGCGAAAAAAATTGTGCGCTCAATATGGTGAAACAAAATTCTTTAAAGATTTTGGAAAAGATCGCTATGGGCAGTTAATTCGAAAATCTGAAGTGCGAAGTTCTTATGATGAACAAAACAACTCGATTTTGGAATTGACAGACGAAGATGTGAAAAAACAGATAGAACGAAATGATTTTGTTTCCTTGTTTATAGATGTACAAGGATTTGTGGTTTTTTACAAAAATGAAGATGAAACATATAACCAGATTCTTATAGGTCGAAATGTGTGGTACTTAAATTATGTCTCTTTTTCTTTTGATTCTCGATATTTGGCATTTGCCGCCAAGATGAGACAAAATGAATGTCGTTCGTATGAAGCCGGTGTGTTTGAAATATATGATCTTTTAGAAGAAAAAATCGTAGTGCGAAAAGAACGCGGTGTGCGTGATTTTCCATTGTTAGCAGTTTGGACTGCAGTGTTTAGTAGGAAGGGAGACGTGGCATATTATGATAGTACTCCAAATGCATTTTTAGCATTAGCAGACTCTAATTTTAATGATATTTGTGAAATTAAAGGCAAAAATTTTTTGTCCTTTAGCCCAACTGGCAAATATATGGCTCTTTCAAATCAAGGATATATTTCATATTTGTCTGGAAATCAAAATTGGGGGCATCAACCGTCAGGAAATGTTTATATACATCAAGTTGAAAATTTAAATGATTGTATTGGGCATTTTAATGATATGGGAGAAGACATAAAAGGTGTTTCTTGTCGTGCTGGGAGTGTTGCATCTGCTGCTTTTTCTTTGGATGAGAAAAGGCTCCTTATGGTTGGAGTAGATGGAGTTATTGTAATTAGGAATCTTCATTTGGAAAATAACAACGTAGAATAAATAATATTATCAGAATTATTATGCGAAACACTTTTATTTTAACTAACGCGCACATCGGCAGGGATGCCGAAGTTAGTGATATTAATGGACAGAAACAGGCCAAGTTCACGGTGGCCGAAAAAGAAAACTACAAAGACAAAAATGGGAACTGGCAAGAACGTACCCAGTGGCACAACGTGGTTGTTTGGGGACCAGCAGCGGAACGCGCCGCCAGCAAGGCCTTGAAGGGTGTGCCTGTAAACATTTTTGGTACCTATCGTGTAGAACCGTATGAAAAAGATGGCGTTAAGAAGACGGCGTACTACATCCTCGTTGACCGCATCGAGTACCTATATCCGAAACCGCAAAGTACAGATTTCAATGCTGTTCGAACGCCCGTGACACAAACATCATCAAATTCAGTCGGTGCCTTTGAACTTCCTAGTGATGACATGCCATTTTAAAGAGGAAACTGTTATATTTCCTCCTCGTTGGCCACGCACGCTTGTGTGAGACTATTGCAATTCAAAAGAGTTCGATGGATGTTTATATGAGTTTTCTTCTTACCTCTTTGTAAATATATCGTTTGCGCTTGCCTTTTATTGGGAAGTAAACAGTTTTATCTTTGTCCCCCTCAAAATCCCCTCCCGCCTATGAAATCCCGTTTCCCTTACCACTTTCACTTTGATGTTTGGGCTTTGCTGTTGGTTGCGGTCTATTTAGGCGCTTGGGTGGCCCTGTACCACGGCTTTGCTGGTTTGCCTACTATCCTGATGCTGTCCGTCGCTCCCTGCTGCTCGTTCGCCACGTTCGCCATCGGCCGCAGAAACTGGCTGGCTCTATGCCTCACAATGCTGTTCTTGGCCGGCCACTTGGTCTCCTCATTAACCACGTTCGCGTGATACTGGAAGGAGAGAGGACACTTTTGTGGCAGGTGCATTTTTTTCGGAATTATCCCTTTTAATCTTGTTGAGATCCCTTCACCTCCTCCTAAAGTCGGAGGTTCGGGATGATGATTCGCCATTTTTCCGTCGCCGCCCTCTTTTCGCACTGCTGCGCACCGTCATTCCGTAGCGCAGGAATCTCTACAAGACGGAACGGGATAATTCATTTTTTTTCTTGAAAAGGTGTATTTTTGCCACCTTAAAATGTTTTGAAAATATATGCTATTTGTTTTTGTAAACATTTGATAATGTGCATTATTTAGCCGATTGATTGTAAATTGTTAATTATTCATTGTCTATGCTATTCCTCTACATCTATATCTCCCTCCACCTCCTCGCCCTCCTGTTTCCGCCCGTGCGGAAGGGGTGGCGGAGGCATTTCGAAGGCTGTGTGATGCTGTTAGGAAAGGAGATGTACCAGACGGTTTGCGAGCCGATTGATTCGGATAAGCCCCACAGGTGGCAGTATGCGGTCTATGGCGTTGTGTATCTGCTGTCTATCTTGTATGCCGTCGTGTTTACGGTGTTCCCCGTTATGGTCTATTGGTCAGTCTATTGTGACCTGAAATCGAAGAAGAAAAAGGATGGGGTAGTGGGCGAGAACCCGACTTCGAGGTTGAGCTATCCACAGCCCCCAACGCGTCGCTATCCCTGCGGTGACCCGGAAACGTGGGGCGGCAAGGGCCTGCCAACGGAACTCTATGTCGGAGGCAGACTGCCGTTTATGCCGCACGTAGATCAAATCATCTACGTGGAGGACAAGCCCTATCCCGAGATGCACCGCTTCATTGAGGAACATCTCGCCGAAATCCAGGAAATCTACAAGAGCTGCCACTTCGAGTTCTGCTCGCTGGCCACGGAGCAGGTGGTCACCACGCCGCCGGAGGTGCTCAACTACCTGTTTCCGTACCGCCACTTCGACAGTCCCGTGCAGTCCAAAAGTTTCACTTCTGGGCACATTCTCCCGTTTATTAAGAAGGGTGAAGTCACCGGGCCGTCCCTTATCCACTTCCGCCCGTATCCCGATGACCGCCCGAGACAAGATACAGAGCACAACTATTTCTTCAATTGCCTGGAATTAGTGCCCGAATCCGATACGCCGCTGATGGCCCAGTTCGAGTGGCTGGCATTCAACTGCACGCACAGGGCATTGGGCAGGGGAGTCCGTATGTACAGTCTGGATATCAAGCCAGACGGGAAGGCCGATTTCCATTTCGATTTCGAGATTAAAAAGCTGAAAGAGGAGGTCTTGGAACGCATCGAGAAACTTCGTCGCTTGGGCGTGCACGAGGGCCAACTGTTAGAGCTGGTGGCCTTTCCGCCCAAGATAAGTCCGCTGGTCATCACCAACGAATACAGGATTCTGCTGCCGGACTACAACAATCGCGAAATCCAGATGACGCCGTTGGTCAAGGCGGTCTATTTCCTCTTCCTGCGGCATCCCGGGGGCATTGTGTTCAAGGAACTGCCCAAATATCGCCGGGAACTGCTTCAGATTTACAAACAGATCACTCCGCGAATGCAGGAGGAGAACATCCACCAGAGCGTCCGCGATGTGACCGACCCGACCAAGAACTCCATCAACGAGAAGTGCGCGCGCATCCGCGAGGCCTTCCTCGGCGAGTTCGACGAGTGCTTCGCCAAACAGTACTATGTCTCTGGCAAACGGGGTGAACCTAAGAAGGTTGCGCTGCCTCGTTGCTTCGTGAAGTGGCCGGAGGGGATGAAATAATTTGATTTTGTTTGTTGCTCTCAAAAAAGTGGACACGAAGGGGTGAAAAAATAGTATTTTTGCGGCACAAAGCAGTTCCTCCTGAAGGGAGGGCTCGCCCGACCGAAAGGAGGAACTGCTGGCGCTGAAAACCATACGGATCGATTCGCCCCGGA
>JAZUEE010000191.1:0-2567 GCA_045639985.1 Bacteroidales bacterium | reverse complement strand
AGATTGTATAGTGTTGTGGCAACTGCTCCCGGCGACACGGCGGTGACATCCACGCCCTGATATCTTAACTCTACGTGCAGCGACCGGGTGAAGTTCGTAAGGAACGCTTTGGTGGCACTGTAGGTGGCTAACTTTTGTACGGCAATATGCGAGGTTACAGAACACATATTTAAAATGTAACCCTTCTTGCGCTTCGCCATCTCCTGCCCGAAATAATACGAAAGCATCGCCGGCGTGGTCATATGTAACGCTAAGATAAGTTTGTTAAATCCTTCCGTATCTTCGATAAAGTCGCGACTGTGGTAAACGCCCGCATTGTTGATCAACACTTCTACCAACAGATGTTCTTTTTGACAATAATCAAATAATTCCTTGGCTGCATTTTCTTGCCCTAAATCACGAAGCAGTGCAATTACGTGTACGGAGTATTCTTCGGTTAGACAGCCTGCCTTTTCGAAGATCGCCTCTTCATTGCTGACAATGATCAAATTGTAGCCATAACCGGCCATAACACGGGCATATTGATAGCCAATGCCTGAACTTGCTCCCGTGACTAATGCGTATCTGTTGTTCATATTAATGATTATTTGCCAAAAATCTCTTTGTAACGATGATTTATCTTTTGGTAGGTTTCTATATAACAATGAAAGAAACCTTCGGTTTTATCGGTGATAATAGGCTCGTTGAGCTCAATATTGTTGATCTTGTTGAAGTCGTAGCCACCGTTCACTTTCCATCCCCAGTCTTGTAAGAATCCGATGTCGAAGGCGTCGGTAGGACAGAAGAAAGAGCAGCGCATACACATATTGCAATGATGATGGAATTTGAATTCCCCTTTATCGTTGATGTAGATGTTGTGTGTGGGACATTGACGCACGCATTTTCCACATTTGATGCACTTTTTCGGGTCTATTTTATAGAGGTAGGAGTTCACGTCTCCCGCAATGTACATCGGTTTGGAAACGGTAGCCGCAACTACTTTCGGCCAAAACTTGTACGGTTTCATATTGGGGATGTTGTTCTGTATCTCGTAAACCAATATGTCGTACAGCTTTTCATCCATCGTCAGCATTTCCTTAATCAGTTTATCCTCAAACTTGAAGTGGATATTGTAAGGCATAATAAAATGATATTCGTTTTGAATATCGGCTTTGCAACGTTGCAGTTTGCGCAAAACATACAGGGAGGATGCGTCATTTTCGTGCAATGTTTCTCCTGAGTTTTTGTAGATGAATGTCTTTATGCCTTGAGGGAATTTTTGTTTACGGATAAACTTCAAGAAGGGATAGGGAGCGGCAAATCCGTAGATGGGGTAGCCGAGACCAATAACGTCGTATGCAGAAAGATCCAAACGCTCGTTGTTAAGAGGGTCTATTTCATAGAGTGTCACCGCATATCCGGCTGCTTCCATTTTTGCTTTTAGTTTGTTGGAAACGTATCGGGTGTTAAAGGTTCCTGTATAGTATATTAGTAAACAATTCATTCGATAGTTTGGGGTAGTCTGATTATTGTTTCTTTTTCAGCGTGTGATATTGAAAGAATTTTCCGAATTTTCCCAAAGTGTTGGGATTGGCATTTTTCACTCGTTTAAGGAATGTTTTTTTACGAAGTGTTAGAATGTTGAGCAAGCCACGTCCTTCAAAATATTCGTAGCAACGTTCATAACCAATGTTTTGAATCTGCCAGATGCCATTTTCTTTGACGTAGTCAACGTCATAAATGGCGGCACCGTGTAGTTTCACTAAGAATTTTTCGTGAAGAAGATGGTCTTCAAGGTACCATTTGGCGTGTGCGTGCAGGGTATCGGAAACTTCAATCTCTCCTCCGTGAATCAAATGGGTGGAGGGCATATCCAACTTCATGACTTTGCATAGGAAATGCAGCACATCTTCTTTTCCTTGATACGACATCGTGCCATTTCCGTATGAAGAATGAACCGTTTCGGAGAAACAGTCGGCAATTCCGTCAAAATCGCGCGTGTCGAGACAACGTTGGTATTTGGCCTGAAGCGACCGAATAGCCTCTATATCCTCTAAACGAGTAATTCTTTCTTCTAATGTCATTATTTATCTGCTTATGGGCGCAAGATAAACAATATTTTCACAAGATGAAATCGAATTATCGCTTGATTTTGATTTTCTGTCCCAGCTGAATGCTATTCACATTTTTGATGTTGTTGTATTTAGCAATTTCTTCAGCGGTAGTGTGATAGGTTCGTGCGATGGAGGACAATGTGTCGCCCTTCTTGACGGTGTAGATGATATCGCTCTTAGGTTCTGGCGTTGGGGTGGTTTTCGCAACGGTGTCTTGCTTTACTATGGTAGAATCGATGGCAACGCGGGTGGAATCCGTAGCCACGTTGGTGCTGTCTTGCGCTACCACAGGAGCAGGTTGTGTGATGGTCGTACCTTTCTTCACCAACAGACGTTGTCCCACGCGCAGACTGTTGCTGTGTAGGTGGTTCATCGATTTGAGCTTGCTGGTGGAGATGCCATACTTGCTGGCAATCTTGGAGATGGTTTCACCCTTGCGCACCGTGTGATATTTGTTCGGTGTGGTTTGAACGA
>JAZUEE010000190.1:0-7959 GCA_045639985.1 Bacteroidales bacterium | reverse complement strand
CTTACCAAATCGATTGATATAGAAATCTTCAAGGGAATTCTCTTTCTTCTTAAAGATGGCATACCAAACATAAGAGAAACCGGCGACAATGGTGGTACCAAAGCCCATGTTTTTGATGGTTTCAAACTTCATAGAAATTGGATAATCAAAGAACTTTTGGTTGAAGAAAATACGGGAGACGCGGTTACGGGTTAACATAACGCGATCTTCTTTCTCTGGGTCGGGACCTTCAGAGGCTAAAGCGATAGTGCGATCAAGCATGATATCGTCTTTGGAAGGAGCGCCCTGTTTTGGGAGCATCTTATCCCACCATTCATTAACTTCTGGAACCTTGGAGAAGAAACGGTGACCGCCCATGTCCATACGATTTCCTTTGTAATTAACGGTTTTAGAGATACCTCCCATATCATGAGATTCTTCCAAAACCACAACTTCCATTTCATCGGATTTATCGAGAAGCTCATAAGCGGCTGTAAGGCCGGCAGGACCGCCTCCGATAACGATTACTTTTTTCATTCGTACCACTCCTAATCTGTCGCGCGCGTATATACAAATATATTAACATATATACGTTGAAAAAACAACCACTCTTTAATGTAAAAATACCTTCCCATTTTTATGCATCCATTCCGCTCTTTGGATAAAGGAAAAAGCGCCTGCTTAAGCAGACGCTTTCATGAATATGTCGCAAATATTTGTAACAGCAGACTGTTCTACAACGTTATTGTTCTCATCCAGGGTATATGAGGTGGTTGCATTTCCAACCGTTTTACCAGTTCGAATTCCATTATCGTTGTAGGTATAGGAAATTGTTTGATTGTTCTTGGTTGCATCACCAATAGAATGCCACTAACCACTTTTTTACTACAGTATTTTTTATTGCTTAGCATAGCATTTCACTTTAACTTTTTTCCACTAACACAAAACCATACCACTCCAATATATTGCCTGTGTTTTAAGCTACAACTGTCCCTTTTTTTGTTAGTCCAGAAAATGTCAGTGTTTCCGTATCATCATTATTCAAGGTGTAGTCAAGACCCCATTCTTCAAAAAGATCAACTTTGAGACGTATGGCCTCAAATTTGCATATTTTTGTGCCAGCCGATTTGTTATTTCTACCATACTTTGACGGCAAATATTTTTC
This sequence comes from Bacteroidales bacterium, assembly GCA_045639985.1. GTDB lineage: Bacteria > Bacteroidota > Bacteroidia > Bacteroidales > WCHB1-69 > F23-D06. Next base: position 6,815 of record JAZUEE010000190.1, on the reverse strand, counting down.
CTCTGGGGCAGACAAGAAGGTGTCGCAATGCTCCTTCGTTATTTCCACTCCCGATATTATATTTACAAAACCTGTAAACAAAGCAGTATCAATCTCTTTGTTGCTACCATTTTCGTAGCGTAATTCAAACTCCTCCCTTCCTGTAAGGTTTTTTAAATACAAGGAAATTTCTGTATTTTCATCAATGTTAACATAAAAAGAACGAAAAGCCGTATGTTCTGTAACCTCTGTCTGTTTTTCGTTTAATACTAAGTCGTAGGGTTTCAATAGAGTATTGAGTTGTTCCTTGTAAACCTCAAAGTTTTCCTTGGATTGTTCTGCGGTTAGATTAACATTGACTACTTGACATCCGCTAAGGGCTATAAGCACTACAAATATCACTATAAGAAAGCTTATTCGTTTCATAATATTTACCTCCTCAATATGTATTCGTAAATGTCAAATACCACGTAAATGGAATTCCCATCTTCGTTTTTTGCATTGCCCATCCAAGATCATTTGCTGCCGATGCACCAATGGTGTGCGAAAAAAGCCAAAATTGAGTAAAATCAAAAGTGTCAACAGCTTTCACCGTTAATTTCCATTTGTTATTATCAAGTTTCACCCCTGAAAGGATATAAAACTTCATGTAATGAATGCCATAATATAAATCCCCATCTTTGAATGCTACTGAACCTGATACATTTTTGATTGTCGACCCTTTACATTTTTTTACTTTTGCAAGGATTTCTTCGGTTAATTTATCCGATTTTATAAGTGCGTCTTTCATCATGTTTTTTGTTACAGTAGAAATAGAACCTCCCCACATAAACTTATTAAACAATGCCCGAGTAATATCAAAGCTTCTCTTGGAAAGATATATGTTTGCAGCAAGAAAGATAGAAACTTTTATGGATTGATAAACAGCTTTCTCAGATGTTCTCCACAATGAAATTTTTTTGTTTGCAAGAAGGACAAGACTCCGTAGCATAGATTGAGAAAGAGCCCCGTCACTATCGAAATAATTCACCGGATTATTCAAACAATAAGCATAAAGATTGCTACCAATCGGTTGCCCCTGTGTATTTGAATAAGCAGGATCATCCTGTGAAATAAAGCGCATTTCACTCGGAGAATAATAACGGGATTGAAGATAATAAAGACCCGTGTCTGTATCATAGTAATATCCACGATAACGTAATGGGTTTTGTTGCCCAAGCGTACTCGCTTGAGAACCAGTTACACTTGCTAACCAGCCCCATTCGTCATATACGTACTGTACAACTTCTGCGTTGTTTTGATTGAGAATGCCAATGATGTCGCCTTGTAGATTTTTCTCGTATGTATAGGTGGCATTGTTGTATACCAAATATACAGGAGCTCCTTCGCTATCATAAATAAAGCGTAAGGTGTTTGTCCCGTCCGACTGTTCTACAACGTTATTGTTCTCATCCAGGGTATATGTAGTAGTTGTATTTCCAACCGTTTTACCAGTTCGAATTCCGTTATCGTTGTAGGTATAGGAAATTGTTTGATTGTTCTTGGTTGCAGATGCCAATTGCCGGTTATTCCATACTAATTGATAACCACTGATACTTGTCACATTACCATTCGAATCATAGCTTAATCCTGATCTTTGGTTTTGGCTGTTGTATCCATATCCTGAAGCATAATTTGGTGGGCCGAGAGACCCTGTTGAAGTACTAAAATCATACGTTCGAACATGTGTAATGTTTCCTTTAAAGTCATACACATACTTTGTCGTCATATCCAAAACAGCATCATCTACACGAATCAGTTCATTTGATTCGTTGTAGGTGTATTTTTGTTGTAATGTCCCATTCAACGAAATTGTCAGGATATTTCCATTGGAATCATAAGTATATGTATAATCCTTAGTTTGGTTTCCATAGTGAATACAGTATTCAGAAATTTCTCCAAAACTATTCTTTGTATAGGTTTCCGATACGTTGTTCGATCCGGTAATGGTTTTTCCGTTATCTGTTTCTACAATGGTACGTGTTTGATTGTTTGAAATACTGGAATAGTTTTCTGTTGTTGTTTTTCCATCTTCACTAAATGTAAACACAGAACCATTTGGGTTTGTTGTTGACGCAAGTGTTCCGTCGGTATATGTGTTGGTCGTAACATGTCCATAGGAATCGGTAAATGTTAAGAGATTACCCTCTTCATCATAGGTGTAACGGTCACCAATATTTGCGTTATTGTATGTATTGACAACTTCTCCATTTATGATTTGAAGTCCATCATCCGAAGCAACATATTGACTTGGATATATCACCTGAACTAGGTTATCGCCATCATAAACATAGCGTGTGATTTTTGTACCTTCCGTCGTTTTGATTACACGGTTTTGGTTATCATACACATAGGTAGTTGTTACGCCAAATGAATCAACAGAACTGGTTACATTTCCATCTGTCTCATAGGAAATACGATCTCCCACATTGGAACTGGAATATGCATTTATTCCCTGTTCTACATCCAACAAATCATTGGCTTCTACATATTGATGTGGATAAATGGTCTGTGTAAGATTACCGTTTGTATCGAATACATAACGTGTAACAAGTCCATTTGCCAGAGCTGTTTGTCTTGTCTCGGCAGCAATAGCTGTATTATCAACATCTATTTCATATGTGACTGTTTTCACAAGTTGATCTTTACTATCAAATGTGTTAACTGTCTTATTGCCAGCCACATTGATATAAGACAATAGATTTCCTTTTGCATCATATGTAAAGAATTCACCTGTTGTCCCAAAATATGCTTTTGCAATGGCAATGCCTTGTGCATCCGTCATTAATCGGTCTTGGCTTGCCACATAATATTCTGAAGGAATAGATAGAATGACCTGATTATGACTGTCATAATTCATGCGCTCAATACGTGTTTCTTCCGAATCACTTTGCGTATGTTTTAGTACATTTCCCATTATATCATATGCAAAAGATTCTGTTAACCCGTTTTCTTCTCGAGTTAACACCATTCCCACATCATTAAAACTTGCCAAACTTTCTCCAGTTACTTCAAAGTTTTCAATTTCAATGGTTTGAATCAGATATCCGTTATCATCATAAACATATTGCGTTGTTTTATTGCCTTCTGTTTCTAAAATAGGAAGACTTGGAAAAACATCACTGTAGATGATGGTTTTTAAGGTAGTGGTTCCATCCCCTTCTGACACGATATTCTCATTGATATCAAACGCATATTCTGTCTCATCTTCCTCATGAGCAACTCCGTTTGAATAGGTAGTTCGTGTCTCTGTCATGCTCAAAATCTTGCCAGAATTATCACGATACATGTAGACTGTTGCAATGCTTTCAATTAATTGATCGTTTTCATCTCGTGTTTCTTCCAGTATGACATTTCCATATGAATCATACGTATACGTTACATGGGTTTGATCTGTATTCGTATAATTGATTTTGTCAACAGTACTATCCTCATTATACTCATACATTACTCCAGATTCATCAGAAACCACTTGTCCATATGGGTTATAGATATTGGTCGTCTCTTGTCCATCTATTGTTTCTATTACAGTAATCTCACCGCTCAACACAGCGATAGAATACGAATAGAGTGTTGCATTTCCTGCTCCATCTGTTAGTGAAACAACCTGATGCTGATCGTTATATTCCATTTGCTGTGATACCTGATGATATTCATCATATACGGTATCCAGCAAATTATTTGTATAGTGGTAATAGGAAAGCGTTTGACCATTAAATCCTTCTACCGATTCCAGCAATCCGTTTTGATTATAGGAATACGATACTGTTCTGCCGATTGGATCGGTGATTTCTGCGATTTTTCCATTTTCGTAAGAAATCTCGTATTCTCTTCCCGCTACATCAATAATCGTTTCCGGTAAATGATTTTGATTTAATGCAATGGTAACCGTATTTCCGCTACGGTCTGAAATGGATGTCAAACACCCACTTGTATAGGTGTATTTAATACCTTCTTGTGTGGTTAAAATATATTGATTGCCTGTCTTTTTTAATGTACTTTGTGTGTAAACACCTTCATAGGATAAAGTGTAATCATTGTTTTCAATGATTTGAAAATATTCTACTGTTCCATCTGGTAGTTCCACATAGAGCTTGGTTCCATATAGATTCTCACCCGTATTTTTCGCATAGCGAAAAGACCATCCGCATCCGAATGGGCCATCTTCTGTCATGGAGTTATATGTTCGATCCATAGCAATTGGAAATCCAACACTATCTACATAGATATCCGTATTGGTTTCACTGAATGCTCCTAAGTTTGCTTGTGCAGAGATACGATTCACTGTGTAATGTTTTATGGCGCCTTGTCCAGTGAAATCTTTTGCATAAATTGTATATGTTTGATTTTGAAGTACTGCAAAACTTGCTTGAAAATGTGTACCTAAACTGAGATTGTTTTCGAAATCTTCCACATCATATGAGCCCATTGCATAACGAAGAGAACTTTCGTCTACTTGGTTATTTAGTCCTCCATAAAATGATGGGATAATGACAGAATACGAAGAATGACGTTCTTCCGTTACATCAATTGCTAAATTCTGATGAATAACAGATACAGCGCTTGACCTACTGGAACTTCCTGCGGAATTGACCGCACACACTGTATAACTACAATCTGTATTCGCATACAATGAATCCACAAAACTACAAGTTGTGCTAGTGCCTACCTGAGAATTTCCTCTATAGATATAATATGTAATTGTTGAAGCATTCCCACCTTGGTTTTGACTCCAAGTTAGTGATACGCTTGTGGATGTTTGACTGCTTACCTGAACATTTGTAGGTTCGCTTGGGAATGTAACACATGTGCCGGAAACTCCCATATCACTATTTCCGCCAGCACCTGTTGCTACAACCCCAAATTGATAGCTTGTATTGGTTGTGAGGCCAGTAAATGTGTAGGATGTTCCTGTCAATCCACTTCGTACCAGCGTTCCATTTCGATATACGGAATATGAATTAGCACCTGCGGATGCATTCCAAGTAACATAAGCAGATGTTTTGCGCAATTGATCAACCACAACATTTCCTGGAGGATTTGGTTTTGTTGTGGCATTTACCGTATTGCTATTCGTAGAATACAAATGGTTACTCTGTTTTCTGCCGCGTACTATGACAGGATAGGTTGTTCCACCTTGGCAATTGGAAATCGTCAAGGTGCTGGAAGTACCTGTTGAACCAAAATAATTCCATGTATTTCCATTATCCGTTGAATATCTCCATGCATCGCATGTTGCATTTGCTGTAGCTGTCAATGTGACGCTACTCGATGTGACACTGGACAATGACAAACTGACATTTGGTGCCACACGATCTAATGTGTCTAATGCAATCACTTTTGATGTTTGCATCACATTATAATGGGTTCCAGAAATGGTCGTATTAATATTATATGTGCCATACACTGTGATGGATTTTGAACCATCAGAATCATGTGTAATAGTTTGCTCTGCTGTGCCGAGAAGTGTTGTTACTCCGCCATCATTTTGGATGGTGGGAATGTTTGTAAAATTCGTTACAACACCATTTATATTGATAGAAGCAGGTCGAGATTCAACATATATGCTGCAACCCGCATCTTGTTCTAAATACAACTTAACGGTTATTTTAGATGTGTTATTGATGGGATTTTGATTTGTCTCCATATAGGACACGCGCAGTCGATATCCTTCAGCCGCCTGTCCACCAGACCAGTTGCCTACGACAGCTTCTGAAGGTATTGGAATCAAAAACATCACCATGAGAATTGACAAACAGGAAATGTATGCCAACGTCGATTTGAAAAAATGTTTGCTTACACACATAATAATCTCTCCTTCTTTAATAATAAATCTGTCTAGAAACTGTGGTATTTGCCAACAAATTGTTGGTTATTTGAAAAACCTTCGGCATCCATCTCCTTCATAAAATTTCTCATGAGAATATATTCTTGATTTAAATCCTACTTATATGTTATTTCCACTTTGGAAAACTTTCAAGGCAATTTTAAAAGTTTGTACATTTTGGAGAAGATTGGTAATTTCTTTGTGAAAAATGACGAAAATTTATTTTTGCGTTTTTCATAAATTTTAAACCTGCAATATTTTCCAAAATATATACTTCATAAAAGCAATAGACACCCACATTTTTGTAGGTGTCTATTGCCATCTTAACTATTAAATTTGTGAATCTGTCCATATAAATCGGGTTGTTTTCAAAATCTTGTGCAGAATGGTTTTGTCATATGGATATGGCATATATCCATACGGAATACTATTGGAGACATTTTCCTCTCTTCATTTTAAAGAGGAAAATGGCCTTTATTCTACAACCCGGCTGAATACGCGTAAATATTGGGATAATTTTTGACCGGCGTCAAAGAAATTGTATCGCCATCATAAGAAAAGCTGGGTGGGACTGGCATACTGTCGGATAGAGACTTTTTGGAAAGGACAAATCCATCTACACTTTGAAACAGGGTATTTGTTTGTACAAGAATGAGATCATAAGAGAAGGGATAGATTTGATAGCTTTCATTCTCGTATTTTTCGAAAAAGTTTTGAAGCGACTCGTCCTCAGAAACCCATTCTGAAAATTTGTCTTCGTTTACCCATTCTCCAGGCTCGATGGATCCGTTGCCGATTTTTTGATTGACTACAATGAAAATTTCCATTAGGGTGTTGTATTGATCTTCTTTTGTTGGCGTATTGGAACAAGAACAGAGGAACAACATGGATAGACAAAGAAGGATTGAAATTAATTTTTTCATAGTGACCTACTCTCCCCACTTAAATGGCTAAGCCATATAGAAGTGGC
>JAZUEE010000189.1:0-4486 GCA_045639985.1 Bacteroidales bacterium | reverse complement strand
GTTCCCCAACTCTCAGATTTACATTTATTTTCTGTTTCCCATCAAAGCCAAATGGTTCGTTGTTTTTTACGGCGCCCTCGAGTTGTTCTATGGGATTGCAGGAACCAGTGACGGTGTAGCTCATTTCGCTCATCTCGGCGGCATGCTGTTCGGCATCATTCTCATCCTCCTCTGGCGCAAAACAGATAGACACTCCAACACCTACTACTATGACTATCAAGATCCAGAAGGTCATAGCGGTTTTTTCAACCGCTTTCAAAGTCTTTTTCATAGAACCAAGAAAAAACGCGAAAAATATTATGTGAGTACTCCTGGAGAACGTCCTCTCAGCGATGAAGAATACAATGAACGCAAAGCTGCTGAAAGAAGACGCATCGACGATATTTTAGACAAAATCTCCAAAAGCGGCTACGAATCACTTAGCAAAGAAGAAAAAGATATTCTCTTTAATTTTTCAAAGAAATAATGGTTAACAAACGACTATCTTTCTTTCGCAAACTTGGTAAAAGCGCCCTTTTAGCCATCACGTTTTTGGCCGCTGGAGCGTTATTTCTCTCTTTTCTTGCCAAAATTCTCCCTCCCTCATTTTCCCACATCGTTGTTTATTGTGGATTGTTCTTTTATTACATACTTTTGGCCAATGGCGTATTAACTGTTATATGGCTGTTATTAGATTATCGATTCGCACTTATTACCGTAATCCCCATCCTACTCAATGTCAACAACATAGACAAACATTTCCAACTGAGGCCGCAAAACAGACCGGAGGCCTGCGCCAATTGCGTCAAAGTGATGAGCTACAACGCCCGTGTTTTCGGTGTTTATGATGCCAACGACAATGTGGACCAACGGGAAAAGAACAAGAGAGACCTCGTCAACTTCTTCCGCAGAGAATGTCCTGACATCCTTTGCATTCAAGAATACTTTTACGACAAAACCGGCAAACTGCATTTCAACACAACCAAAGAGTTGCTGAATGCCATGAATCTTCCGGACAATGAGAAAAACTACAGACTGTTTCTCAGCAACTCGTCGAGTCCTCATCAGTTCGGATTAGCCGTATTCAGCAGATACCGCATCCTCAACAGCGGAATTGTGGAAACAGGCGACAGTTCCAACAACAAAGCTATCTATGTGGACATTCGTTACAACGGCGGCACCATTCGCGTTTACAACATCCATCTGAAGTCCATGAGTTTGGGGGATGAAGATTATGCCACCGGGAAAGCGGTACTCCATACAGACATGAGCGATCCGGAAATCAACACCAAGGCCAAAATCTTGTACAACAAAATCACATACGCCTTTGAGCAGCGCCAAAAGCAAGCGCAAAGCATCCGCGCCCATATAGACTCCTGTGAATTTCCCGTCATCATTTGCGGAGACTTCAATGATTCGCCGGCTTCCTACAGCGTACACAAAATCAGCCATGGATTCAAAGACAGTTTCCGAAGCAGTGGGAAAGGTCTTGGCTCCACCTATTTCGGAGATGCCTTCCCGTCCTACCGCATTGATTACATCTTCCACAGCAACCAATATAACGATTTCGGGCACACCGTCTGTTCTGAATTGAAAACGTCAGACCACCGCCCCATTTACACCTATATATCCATTATTGACAAAAAATAACATTCGGAAACACTATGCGTAGAAGTTCCTTCTTCTTTAACGGTATTATCATTTTGGCACTTGCCCTTATCCTTTGCAATTGCAAAAGTAAGAATCGCACTTCTGAGTCTGAAAAATCCTGCGACTTGACCGAACAAAGCATTTCTGATTTTGCCCGTAAAATTGAAAATGGCATTCTCAACGGCCATGCCAATGCAATAAACGACGTTTTAGATAAAGACAACATTAAAAATTTGGTATGTGAAAATTCAATCGTATATAGCGGCTTTGATATCGAAGGCGGTAAAAAATACTTTGAAAGCTGTTTGGATTTGGGATCCTCGTTGGTCAAAAGTGTTGACAATGGTGGAGACTTTGCCTTTTCCAAATATTATTTGGAAGACGGTGTTCATCACATCGTCTTTCACAGTTACGACAACTATGTGGTCAATTTTTACGATTTCAGCGTGGATACCGTAAAAGGAAAATTACTCCTGAAGGATGTATTTGTTTACAGTACCGGCTGTCTGCTTTCCCAAAACATTCAAGGTGGCATGTTGTACAATCTCCTGCTCCAAACCAATCCGGACAACGACGTCAAATGGTTGGCCGACGCCGAAGAGCTTACCAAACAAGGAAAAGCAGGAAAAGCGCTTTCTATTTTAGATGAGCACAAGGAATCTTTACACGAATATCCTATTTATTATCAGCTATACATTGCCAACCTATACCAAAACGACCCATCCCATTTTATTTCAAAACTGGAATCCTTTAAGAACGAATTAGACGAGCGGCATCTTCTACTCCACCAATTACTTTTCCACATCAACGAGGGACATGTCACCGAGGCGGAAAAGATCATTAACAACTTAATCCCGCATACTGGCGACGACCCGATATTCTTGTTTCTGTATGGATATGCGCAACTCAATGCCCACCATTACGACTATGCCCTCGACTGCTTTAAAACCGTTGAGAAATCCATGCCACTGATATGGGACTTATGGCAATGCGAACTGAAGTGCTACAAAAAACTAAATGACAAAGCAGGACTGGAAAAATGTCTTCAACAGGGAAAAGAAGCTTACGGGATGAGTGACGCAGAATATGAATCCTATTCCAAACAAATCAATAAATAAACCGTAAAAAGCAAATCCGGCTAATGCTTGAAAATGGCCCTAAACGTGCCAAAAACCAGCTTCACATCTTCTAAAAACGATTGATTTGCTATGTACTGCAAATTAAGTTGAAGTTTTGCAGGCATAATTTCCTCAATATAGGTCTTTTCAGGATCTTCAGCGGCAGCAAGTACTTCATTTTCGTTCACATATTTGATAGAGGCATAATCGGTCAAACCTGGGCGAACGGACAACACACGAAGTTGTTCAGGAGAATACATATTCACATATTTGCGGACTTCCGGACGAGGGCCCACAATACTCATATCGTCTTTAAGAATATTAATAAGCTGGGGAAATTCATCGATTTTGTATTTCCGAAGAAAATAGCCGACGCGCGTAATTCGATTATCGCGTTCGCCCACCGTGAGCAACCCGTTCTTATCCGCACCAACGCGCATGGTACGGAACTTATACAAGTAAAAATCCCTGTTGTTTTTACCCACACGGACTTGCTTATAAAACACGCCTCCCGGTGATTCTACAGCCACAAGCAGTGCAATAACCAACCACACGGGCAAGAATATCACCAGAATCAGGAAAGAACTTAGGACATCAAACAAACGCTTCATAGTCTTCCTTTAAAAAAATTCACAACAAGACATCATCGCAGACACAGTTATCAATGATAACGCCAATTTTCGTTAATATCACCACCGAAATAATCGTCTGGGTCAGGAGCATAGATATCCGTTTGGGGTTGAATATTTTTCACCAATTTCATCTTCCAATTGGTATCATGCGGCTCACCATATTTGTTCGAATGAAGCAACTCATAATCATTGCCTACCAAAGACGGATCGTAGAACACGAATTTAACGTTGGATTGGTCGTCCAAATAATAATAATGCCATATCTCGTACGGGACCGTCACAGGATCAGACGGGATTTCCTTGATATCATTCGGTTGACCATACTGAAGGTACACGCGCCCACGGTCGGTTTTATAGCCCTTCACCAGCTTGCTGCCAAAACGTTCCTGCACAAAAGATACCATTTTATTGTATTTCAACCATTCCGCCTCCGGATTATTCGGGTTGCGAGCCAGCCAGAACGAATAGAAGAATCGTTGAAGTTGTTCCGTACCAATGAGTTTCATCCTTGTATCAAAGAACTCTTTTTCCATGTTGGTGCTAATCGGGTACAACGAGCGGACATATTCTTCCAATTCCGCCCGATTGGTCATCTTGGATACAAAAGATTGGTCTATAACGACATCGTCATAGCGGGCAATATCAAACTTAATGGAAGGATTACTTTTTTGGAAAAAGAGTTTGTTGACCAACAACAAACTATCTTGAGGGCCATACAGTTCCACTACCATATTATAGTTCCCAGACGGGAGGTTGAACACATTGAACTGGTCAATCACCAGAACCACGTCGTTTGTATTCAGGGTCTTATTAATGATGCTGTTGGGCAGTGCCACCAACTTGTTTTCCGCATTCTCGATAAAGCATTTTGCTTTAAGCGGTTTGCCTTCCCCGAGCACCTTCTTCGTATTGTAAACTTCCAATGCAAACGGCAGAATATACTGTTTTTCAGGAACAAAATTATAATAGAGCGGGGGTAGATAGTAGCCGTATTTGATATACATACCGGGCGATTCGGGAGCACACATATCCTCATAAAGCGAGATACGGGAAGAAGAAATTCTATCGACTGGAAAATTCAACACTATACGGTCAATATATTTCAGC
>JAZUEE010000188.1:0-2407 GCA_045639985.1 Bacteroidales bacterium | reverse complement strand
ATTTAGCGCAGCGTTCTATGAACAACGCGCCTCCATTCCGGCATTCCTCCACATGTGTCGTGTGGAGAAATGGAGAAACGGAAAATTCTCCATTTCTCCGTTTCTCCATTACCTTCTTATGGAGTTTTCCGCCACATGTCCCAGTGGCGGTCGTGGCGGAATGGCGGAAACCGCCACACCGCCACACCGCCATTACTTTTCTATGGCGGTTTCATCGCTTTATATCGTAAACAAACAACGTGACTCATTTCTGAATCACGTTGCATTGTCAACGATTTTAGTACGATTATTAAGAATTAGTAAACAACAACGGACCATTTTTCAACGCCCCGTTGCCTAAAAAACATTTTTGAAAAAAAGTTTGGTGTATAGTACTTTTATATTGTTAATATTTATGATATTAACGTGTAGCAACAGGCCTTATAGTCATACAAAAAGTACGAAAGAAACTTACAGATGAATATTTCTTTGAAGTAAAAGAAAGACCATACGCACAATTTTTATTCTTAGCAAATATGGTTGACGACCAATAACAACCTATATACCCAACATTATTTTTCTTTCCACTATTAATGAAGCCCGCTGCTGGTAGAAAAATGCTATTGTCTGTATAACCATACTTACTACCAAACACCTCATATCCATACACTCCGTTTTTCATCGTCCAATTCCAATTGCAACAAACACGCAATTCTTCCCATTCGGTCTCCGTCGGCATACGCCATTTACTACCTAAAACAATGGTTGCAGCATCTGCTGATGGAGGTAATGTCGGTAATGTAGACAACATTTCCATATCAACGGCATCTGAAGATTTTGTGGTTTTACTTCCCCACGCATAATAATTACCAAAATCCTCGGGGTTACTTGCTCCCACATTGCAAACAGCCCATAACACACTCACTCCCAAATCAACATATTTTACAGAAGATGGTAAATTTGACACTTGTGATTTTTCTGCAATTGGTTTTGTAGAAGTAGAATTGGATGTGGATTTGGCAATACTACGAGAAGAAATCGGCACAACAGGATTAGCAGTTCCTAACAATTCCTGCGCTAATGCTTGACACACAGGAAGCATATTGCTTAGTTTACCATCGACTAATTCTCCATATTGTGATGCAGGATTACTAATAACCCCCGATTCAATATCAATTAGATAAGCCTCTATATAAAACTCTGTATTAGACTTATTGAGAGTGGAAACACAAATATAATCTGCACCTGACATCTCTCCTAATTTGTGGATATCCTCCTCACTTACATTACCCGTACGTTGGAATCCTTGCTCATTCATTAATTGGTCTATATCAGAACGAGTAAAGGCTTCATAGCCAGTATGATTAACTATCGCTTTGCGTAATTCTCCACGAACCATTGCTTTTTCCATTCCAGAAACAGTGGTTTCTTCTCCTGCACGAGGTTCAAGCAAAGCGATTTTCCTATTTTGTGCACTGATAAACATCGAGACAGTCAACAAGCAGAGAGTAAATAGTTTTTTCATTGTTTATATGTTTTTATTTGATATACTGATTGATTACAGTTGTTAATTTGGGTGTAATTCGTTTATATCCATCCCTTGCGGCTTCAGTATAATTCAGTGTATGCCCTCCTTTTTCGGATATGGCATCTTCATATATACGCTGCTGAGTAATTACTTTGTCAATTGCAACTGATGCATCAACATACACAAAATAAGTAGTATATCCACCCAAAGACTGAGTATTATATTCGCGCACATTAGCTTTCACATAAATTGCCCAATCAGCTTGATTCTGAGTTGCAACAAATGAAACACCCAAAGTGCTCAAATCACCTTTAATAGTATTCGCTAAAGTAGGATAATCAGTACCTAACATATCTGCTTGGCAGTCCAAATATACATTGATATCATTCTTCAACTCGTTTTGCCATTGCTGATATTGCTTACGCAAATTGTTCACTTCGGACAAAGCAATATCTTCATCTTCCAAAGTACCATCTATAGCCAGCATTACTTTTTGGTCATTCTCAATGTCCGAAAAAAGCGTGTTGATAGTCGTTAATTGTTGCTTCGCTTCACTCTTATTACCATTGGCAACCATATCATAAACTGTTGCCAATTCCATTTCTATCTTCGTCGTATTAACCGTAATACGTTTGCCCAACTTGCGCAGCAAATCGGCTGTTTTGACATACGCAAAAGCCATCACATCGCCCGTCTTGACGTTATGCCACGTATCTATAGTCATACTTGGAATATCCTTTATTCCGCTTTCGGTAATTGTTCCTGAGCGAAAAATATCCGTTGTTTGCACAGACTGATTACGTTGCTGGTTCTCCAAATAGCGTTCCGTAGTTTGATTAACAGTTACCACAATAGAAGACACCAACTCTGCACGGGCTGAATTTTTCAAGCGTGCAGAAG
>JAZUEE010000187.1:0-3756 GCA_045639985.1 Bacteroidales bacterium | reverse complement strand
CAATCTCAACGAAACCGTCATAATTAACGATATGGACTTCCATATCAGCATACATCAGTACAAAGACGGTGTGATTGACCCCAAAGGAAACAAATATCTCCAACATTTCACAGCAGACAATATTCCCGTATATCAATTCAGAGTTGGGAAATTCAATTTCACCAAAGAGTTTCTCTTTCTGAATGATGCTGATAGAATCATTCTCAAATACACCATTTTGGACGACTATGAATCCGCGTCTTTCCAATTTGAACCAATGTTGGCATTCCGAAACATTCATGCCTTAACCCACGCGAACGACGCGGCCAACACACAACCCATCTACGTTGACAACGGAGTTGGATTCTGCCTATATCCTGGTTTTTCAACGACTTACATCCAATGTTCCGAAACTGTTGATTATCAACACGAACCGGCATGGCACCGAAATATCGAATACGAAGAAGAGCTCAAGCGCGGTTATGATGGTCACGAAGACCTGCTCATTCCTGGTCGAATCAACACCCATTTAAACAGCAAAGAACTATACATCACCATCGGCACATCGCCCATCAACCCGTCTGAAATTGCCCAAATATATAAAGATGAACGTGCGCGACATACCGCCCGGTCTTCATTTTTCAACTGTCTTCAAAACGCTGCCGAACAATTTATCGTCAAGCGCAACAACAAGACTGAAATCATCGCCGGATACCCATGGTTCGGAAGATGGGGCCGCGACACCTTCATTGCTCTTCCCGGCCTCACGCTATCATTAGGTCGTCATGCCTTATGCAAGGAGATCATGGACGATATGATTGCGGACATGAAAGACGGGCTTTTCCCCAACATCGGTTCGGGCAATAATTCCGCATACAATTCTGTAGATGCCCCCCTGTGGTTTTTCCGCACATTGCAACTATACGCCGATTATACCAAAACGCACCGCACCATTTGGAAAGAATACGGAGATGTCATGAAGAACATCCTGAATGCCTATCGGAACGGTACGCTTAACAATATCCACCGATTGGACAACGGACTCATTTATGCCGGCGCACCCGATTTGGCACTCACCTGGATGGATGCCGTGGTGAACGGCAAACCTGTAACCCCACGAACCGGTTGCCAAGTCGAAATCAACGGATTATGGTATAACGCCGTGAAATTCAGCATCGAGATGGCCAAACTTGCTAAAGACATCACTTTTGTCGATGAATGGGAAAATCTCATTCTTGATTTTCCAAATGTCTTTAAAAACGCATTCTGGTCAAAGGAATTAGGTTACTTGGCCGATTACGTGGATGGTGACTACAAGAACTTCCAAGTGCGTCCCAATATGATGATTGTCACATCCTTGCCATACACACCTATCAGCGAGAAAATTCGTCAGCTCATTCTAAAACGCACCTGCGAAGAGTTGTTGACGGAAAAAGGAATACGCACTCTTTCTCCCAACGATTCCGAATATAAAGGACATTACAAAGGGAACCAAGCCGAACGGGACGCTGCCTACCACCAGGGAACCTGCTGGCCTTGGCTGCTGTTCCCCTTTACCGATGGTATGTTGGCGGTTTATCAGGAACAGGCCATCCCCGTTCTTCAAAAAATCCTATACAAATTTGACAGTTGCATGCGTTCATACGGCATTTCCACCATTGCGGAAATTGCGGACGGCGACCCTCCTTTCAAACCTAACGGCTGTATTTCTCAGGCCTGGAGCGTTTCCGCCCTACTATATATTAAATGGAGAATTGAAAACTACCATTCCTGATATCTTGAAACAAAAACACCTATTACAATTATATAGCAAAACAAATTAAGAAGAATAAAGCAAAACTAATGAAAGTACTAATGTTTGGGTGGGAGTTTCCACCACATATTTCCGGAGGCTTGGGCACTGCATGCTACGGACTGACCAAAGGGTTGGCCCTTAACGGTGTAGATGTCGCCTTCGTCATGCCGCATGCTGCCGGTGACGAAGACCAAACCTACACCAAAATCATCAATGCCTCCGATGTTGAAATTGATACCCGTTATGCGGAATTCTTCAAATACGGAAACGAGACATCCTTTATTCAAGTCAACTCGAAACTCGTACCATACGTTGGATTAGACGACTACTACAATGTCGTCAATCAAATCGAAAGCGGATTACTCTCCTATGAAAAAGCGGGAGAAAAACGCAAATACATCTTTTCATCCGGCTATGGCAAAAACCTCATGGAAGAAGTGGAACGATATGCTCAAGTAGCAGCCGAAATTGCCAAAAACGAAGATTTCGACATTATCCACGCCCATGACTGGCTCACCTATCGGGCAGGAATTGCCGCCAAACGCATCAGCGGAAAGCCATTGGTCGTTCATATTCACGCTACGGAATACGACCGTTCCGGCGAGAACAATCGTAACGACATCGTCTATGGCATTGAACGGGAAGGTATGTCCGCAGCTGACGCCGTATGCGCGGTCAGCGATCTGACCCGCAACATCGTGATTGAAAAATACGGTATTCAGGCAAACAAAGTGTTCACCTTGCATAATGCCGTGGTACCAACCGACAAGAAAGTCACCCGAGAAAAATTCGTTAACGAAAAGATTGTGACTTTTTTAGGGCGCGTCACTTTCCAAAAAGGACCGGATTATTTTGTTGAAACAGCCAAGAAAGTATTGGACAAAGACCCCAACGTCCGCTTTGTGCTGGCCGGAGATGGTGATATGATGCAACACGTAATCAGCCGTGTGGCCGAGCTTGGAATTTCGGACCGTTTCCATTTCACAGGATTCCTTCGCGGCGCCGACATTGACAAGATGTTCGGGATGAGTGATGTTTATGTGATGCCCTCTATTTCAGAGCCATTCGGCATTTCACCGTTGGAAGCCATGCGTGCCAAAGTACCGGTTGTCATTTCCAAGCAATCCGGTGTGGCCGAGGTCTTACAACACGCCATCAAAGTTGATTTCTGGGACATTGATGCCACAGCAGACGCCATATACGGGCTTCTGCACTACCCCGCCCTGTCCCAACTGTTTGCCGACAAAGGCGAAGCGGAAGTCAACAACCTCAAATGGGAATATGTAGCCCAAAAACTTAAAACAATTTACGAAAAAACTCTGCGTCATGAATAGAATATGCTTCCATTTTCAAATCAGCCAACCTTTCCGGTTGCGCACTTACCGTTTTTTTGACATCAATCAAAATCACGACTATTTTGACGAGTATCAGAACCACTATTTGGCTCAACGTCTGGCTGAAAGATGCTATCTTCCTGCCAACAAAATGATGTTGGAGCTAATCAAAAAATATCCGAATAGTTTCAAACTCAGCTTCAGCATAGCCGGAAGTTCCATCATGCTATTCAAGACCTACTGTCCAGAGGTTATAGACAGTTTCAAAGAACTTATCGACACGGGATGTGTTGAAATAACCGGAAGCACCTATACACACAGTATTGCGGGATTGAACAACAAAAGTTCCTTTATGGAACAAGTACGGCTTCAAGAAGAGTTGTTGGAGGAAACTTTCCATATAAAACCCATTTCCTTTTGTAATACGGAAATCATATACTCAGACGAAATGGGCGAATGGCTTGGCGATGCCGGTTATCGCGTTATCCTAACCGAAGGAGCCCGACATATTTTAGGTTGGAAAAGCCCTAACTATCTATACTGCAACCCTTATCAAACCGATGTCCGTCTGTTGCTTCGTTCCTATCGTCTATGTGATGACATCACGCTGCGATTCAACGACCACAGTTGGGACCAATATCCGTTGAC
>JAZUEE010000186.1:0-8977 GCA_045639985.1 Bacteroidales bacterium | reverse complement strand
CCGCATCAACAAGGCCGGCATCCCTCGCGATATTCGCTTCAACCAGGGACTTGATGTCCTCGGACTGAAAAAATAATACATTCGACAGATATTAATTATGAGTTATGAGTGATGAGTTATTGTTTCACTCATAACTCATTTTGTTTATTATGCAGATGACCAAAAAAATCCTATTCTTTTTTTTATCCTTAATCGTGCTGTTCTCTAATTGTCAAAGAGAACCCCAGGAAGTTGCATACGAAGTGTTGCTCGGTACGGAGTCTGCCTATACGTTAACTCAATTTAAAGAAAGTCTCTCCGCCGAATATGCTGTGGATTTTGATTCCGCGCTTGCACTTTTTCAATATCTTGGGATTGAGGGTCTTGACAATCTTAAGAATGTCTTTTCCGATGAGTGTTCCTATAAAACAGTTGCTATAAAGTATCGTAGTGTTGATGTCTCAGGAAAACCAATATGGTTGTCGGGGCGCCTATATTATAGAATTGATGCTTCGGGCAACATGGTGGAACCAACCCATATTGTTTTGTCGAATCATCATACGGAGTGCGACAATAGCCGGATTCCGTCTCAAAGCATAGGCGTGGAAGCGGGAATCGTACATAATGGAGGAATAGTTGTGGTGCCGGATTATCTGGGATATGGCGTTTCGGTTAATAACGTACACCCGTATGGTGCTCCTGAAATTACGGCACGTAATTCCTTAGATATGATTCGGGCGACCAAACAATTTATGAAAGATAATGGATTATCGGTTGGCACGCAGTTCCCAATCTATAATATCGGATATTCGCAAGGTGGTGCAGCCGCATTGGCCGTGGCCAAATATGTTCAAACAAAAACTCGCCTACAGTCAGAATTTAATTTGGCGGGCTCTTATTGCGGAGGCGGTCCGTATAGTATGGCAACGATGTTTAGAGATTTTATCGAAACGGATAACTGTCTTTACCCGTTGTCAGTTCCGCTTATGGTAGTTGGTTTGAAAGCGGCTTTTCCCAAAATTATCCAAGATGATTGTGAGAAATTCTTATCGGAGGAGATGTTGAACTCAGGTATCATGGAGAAAGTGTTTTCCAAACAATTCACCACGGATCAGTTGAATGAGGAAATATGTCAGATTTTCAATTCCTCAAAAGGAATGTCCGTCAAAACGTCTTTGATGTTGAGCAAAGGCGCCTGTACGCCCGGTAACAAATTGTATGAACAGCTGTTGAAGGCAACGGAAGCGTGCGAACTGGCTAAAGGGTGGACCCCTGAAACGCCGGTTCATTTTATTCATGCCGAATCGGATGACGTTGTACCATATTATAATTTTGAATTGGTAAAGGAAAATCTTTCCAATGCCCTAACTACCTTTGAAACTTGGAATTATGTTTTCCTGCCAGGCCACAAACTCAATGCGATTCTCTATTATGCAAGAGTTTGCTGTGGCGCATATTTGGAACCACATACAATTGAAAATAAGTAACGATATTGAAAAATTGTATGTCAAAATTGCTTTAAAGTGTATCTGAAATATCTTAAATTAACGAATTTCAAAAGCTACGAAGAGGCCGAGTTTACGTTTGATGAAAACGTAAACGGTATTGTCGGTAAAAACGGCAGTGGCAAAACCAACCTTCTTGATGCCATTTATTATTTGTCGTTTTGCAAAAGCTACTTTGCTTCGCAGGATGTCTTCTCCGTGCGCTTTGACTCAGACTTTTTCGCTATTCATGGCGAATTTTATAATCGTGAAACACAAAATAATACGCAGGTGAGCTGTACTTATAAGAACGGCCATAAATCCATGCGTGCCAACAAGAAGGAATATCAGCGCCTTAGTGCGCATATCGGCCTGTTTCCAGTGGTGATGGTTTCGCCGTACGACAGTGACATTATCAACGAGGGCAGTGAGACACGCCGCAAGTTTTTCGATACTATCATTTCTCAATTCGATGCGGAATATCTTCAACAGCTTATATCGTATCGCAAATTGCTGATGCAGCGCAATGCTTTGCTCAAACAATTTTCGGATACCCATACGTTTGATTCTTCGTTGTTGCAAATTGTTGATGAGCAGATGATTCCGCTTGGCAACTTCATCTTTACTCGAAGACAGGATTTTATTCAGAATATTTCGCCGATATTCCAAAAACATTATATACAACTTTCGGATGGCCAGGAGGTTGTGGAAATTCAATATCAATCAGGGCTGCTTACCAGCACTTATACGGAAGGGTTGCAGAGCAGTTCTGCGGCTGACGCGCACAGCGGTTTTACCAATTTTGGTGTCCATAAGGATGATTTTTTGTTCCTGATTAATGGTCAGCCGATAAAACGATTTGGCTCACAGGGCCAGCAGAAATCCTTTTCTTTGGCGTTGCGCCTCGCCCAGTTTGACTATTCTTTCGAGCGCAAACAAATCAAGCCCATCCTGTTGTTGGATGATATTTTCGACAAATTGGACCGCGCCCGTATTTCCGAACTGCTTAATATGGTGGGGCAAGAGCATTTCGGACAGGTTTTTATTTCCGATACGGATGAGAATCGCGTAAAACAAATATTGGGCGAACACGGCATCCAACATCAGATTTTGGAAATCACAAAGAGGTAGAGTTAGAGCCAATTCTCTATCTACGTAATAATTCAAGGATGTTGGAATCTTTGTAATAAACGTCATCACGATATTGTACCTGCCCTTTTTCATCCGCAAAGCAGGTCCGATATTCGATGAATAGGTCCATCTTGTTTTTGAAGGACACGCTGGTTGGTTTGAGCTTTCTGTAAAAAAGTCTCTCCGCATCTGTAAGATGAGCTTCGCGAATGGAATCTTTTCGAAGGATGTTCTCCAAATATTTTTCGCCCTCTTCTGAGGTGGGCTCGTTACCGACTAAAATGCCGAGTTGTTCTATCTTCGTGGTGTCAAAGCCATTGAACTCATATAAAATTTGGGCCAAGGTGAAGGGATTTTCCACACGCACACAACCATGGCTCAATGCTCGTTTGCGCCGTTTGAAAGCCCCTTTGTTGTTGGTGTCGTGCAGATATACGGATTCTGTATTGGCAAAATCAAATTTGATTTGCCCCAAGGCATTGTATTTTCCAGAAGATTGATATAGTCGGTAGGGAATGTTTTTCGGATTGACTTCGTTCCAATCAATGTCTTGCGGATTGATTTGTCTGCCTGTTCGGGCATCTTTTACGAAAAGTCTTTCGCGGTTGATGACCGCAGTGTTGCTTTGGCAGAGTTTGTAGTAATATTCGTCTTTGATGATATCGTACGGAATACTCCATTCAGGATTGAGTACAACTCGGCTGATTTGGCTGTGTAGAAGCGGTGTCTCTGCTTTGAATGCTTTGATTATTTTGTTTTTAATGCGCAGAGGGTCTGAATTTGGATTCTGTGTTTTGCCACAACAGATTCGGGTTTTGAAAGCCAAACTGTCGTGAACAAATGTCTGTAACGTGTAATCTGGAATATTGACGGCAATATAGCTGTCGCCTTTTTCGGGTATGCTGTGCCAACGAAGTCGTTCTAAGTTGCAAGAGATCTTTTCAATAAAATAGGAGATGGGTAGATTCAGTTTTCGGATGGTCTCTATATCCAAACTGTCGCTTTCGGGAATGCCGTTGTTTTTGCGGAATAGATTGATACTGTATAACAAACTATCCGTCAGCGTGGTTCGGTTTTGATAGTTTTTAGAAAGTTCTCCCGTTAATTGGAGACGTTTACACACATTCGGAAGTATGGTTGATTGTTGACCTTTGAAAACAACGTTTTCCGGAATGGTGGCGCGTGGCTTGTCGGCCAGTGCGTGCAGTCGGCGAAGCTCCTGTTGCAAAATTTGATATTCGGGATTTTTCGGCTGGCAGTCTGAAAGCACGGACTTGTAATGGTGGATTTGTTTCAAGGTGCTGGAAATAAAGGCCGAATCGCTTTTCAGATAGGGAATCAGCCATTTTCCGCCATTCGCCGTTCGCGGATCGGTTGCTCCGAACGTCAAACTTTCTACGTACTTTAGAAAAGCAGAGGTAAGCTTGATTTCCAAGTTGGCGAGGGTGTCGTATAGGAAACGGTTGTTGGGTAAGTGGTGATTTTTTAACAATTCAATAGAGTGTGATATGGCGGGATAGAGGAAAAACGTGTCGGGAATGCCGTGCTCGTAAGAGGTGGATAGATAGTGAAGCAGCGAGTCAATTCGTCCTTCTTGAAAACCACGATACGTCCAATAAGGTTCGTAATTGTTTTCTATATAGAATTGTTTGATTTGAGCGAGATGTGGGCTCGTGTCGCCTTCAGGCAAGGAATTAATAAAGGTGTTGAACTGTTGGATGTATTCCTTTTGATGAAATTCGGTGTAGTAATCAAACCAATGCGGAGGACGTTCTGCATGATTGAAAATATGCTTGCAGGAAGGAAGCATAATCGTGAGCATCAGTAGGATGAAGAATAGAGTCCTCTTTTTCATTGGGAGGTGGGCAATTATTATTTGTGATATTCGTCGCAAATGCTGGTGAGGGGACATTTGTCGCATTGTGGCTTGCGAGCTGTGCAGACGTATCTTCCGTGTAGCAATAGCCAATGATGTGCGTTGGAAATGTGCTTTTGCGGAATCTTTGCCACCAATTGTTTTTCAACGGCTTCCGGTGTGGTTGCGTTTTGTACAATGCCTAATCGGTTGGATACGCGGAAAACGTGGGTGTCAACGGGCATGGCCGCCTGCCCAAAGGCAAAGGCCAATACGACGTTTGCCGTTTTCCGCCCAACCCCCGGCAGCTTGGTTAGTTCCTCCATGGTTTGTGGAACGGTAGCGTTGAAATCCGAAACCAACATTTTGCCCATTTCGGAAAGATGTGCTGCCTTGCTGTTGGGATAGGAAACAGATTTTATATAGGACAAAATCTCCTCAGGCGTGGCTGCAGCCATTTCGGAAGGCGATGGATAGGCAGCAAATAGGGCAGGCGTAACCATGTTCACGCGCTTGTCTGTGCATTGGGCGGCTAAAATAGTGGCCACTAACAATTGATAAGCGTTCTCATAATGCAGCTCGGATTGGACGTTTGGTTGGGCCTCAGAGAAATAATCAATGATAAAGGAAATTTTGTCAGTCTTTTTCATCGTATAGAAATCATTGGAGATGTTTAGCGTAGGTATCTTTTGCAGAAACAATTGTATTTCAGGATGCAGTATAGCGTTCGGAAACCATCCCGCCATCCGATTTTTTTGCCTTCGGCAAAGGTGCGCCCGTAGTAGGATATGGGAACTTCGTAAATGCGGATGTTCTCGTTTTTGGCCATTCTTGCGAGCTTGGCGGTTACTTCGGGTTCGAAACCAAACCGTTTTTCTTCCAAATAAAGCCGCTTGAAGATGTCCGCACGCGCCATTTTGTAACAGGTTTCCATGTCTGTGAGATTCAAATTGGAAAACCAGTTGGATACGGTGGTTAAAAACTGGTTTCCTTTGGTATGCCAGTAAAAGAGGATACGATGGGCGGTGCCGCCTAAATAACGGGAACCGTAAACCACATCCGCAAAACCCATTAAAACCGGCTTTAACAAAAGATTGTACTCCTCGGGGTCGTATTCTAAGTCCGCATCCTGTATGATGATGTAGTCACCGGAGCTTTCTTGAATGCCGCGATGCAGGGCTGCTCCTTTGCCCATGTTGTGGGGCTGGTCGTAATATTTAATAGCTGCTTCGGGATGTGCTTCCATATAGCGGGCAATGACGTCTTTGGAGGCATCTGTGGAACCATCATTAACCATTACAATTTCTTTCTCCATGTTACCTTGCAGTTGAACTGCAATAACCTTGTCTAAGATGTTTGTAATTGTGCTGGCTTCGTTGAAAACGGGTATGATAATGGAAAGTTTCATTTTGATAAAATTGTTTGATAGGATGTGTAAAATAATTTGCTGATATTATTCGCAGCATAACGTTTTTGAGCATCTATGCTGATTTTTCGAGTGTCGTAATCGGTATAATGGTCAAGCATGTAGTTTAATTTTTCAACTAATTGCAATTCGTTTTGGGGCTCAACAAAAAGTGCGTTGTCGGCATTGGCGATTTCAGGAATGCCGCCAACGGGCGTTGTCAACACGGGTTTCCCGCAGCAAAATGCCTCTAATAATACGCAGGGCTGATTCTCATAATTGGAAAATTGTAAAAGAAAGGCACTCCGTTGAAGATGTTGGGCTACTTCCAATTCGTTCTTTTCTCCCAATAGATGAACTTGGTTGGTTAGATCATGCTCTGCTATATATTTCTCGACTTCCTCGTTAGATAAATCGTGTATGATATTGACTATAAAATCATTCCTTTCTTTTTTGAGTTCTTGTATGGCCTGTAACATCCCGATGATGTTTTTGGCTTTGTTGTCCAACGTGGAAATATGTAGGATTTCTTTTAAATCGGTTTGATAGGATTCTGCCGGAGCGAAAAGGGTTGTGTTTACGACGTTGCTGATCTGTGCATGTGGAATGTTTTGAGTATAGGGAAAAGTCTCAACAATGGCTTTGTGCAAATCTTCAGATACGGTGGTGATAAATTTGGCCGTATGGAACGTGTAGTTCAACAATAGTCTTTGTTTGAGCTTTATTTCTGGTCTGTTCATGGGTTTGTAGAGCGACCAATGCTCGGAAATAACGAGCGGAATACCGTATTGTCGGCTCAACATGGCGGCAATGGGGCCTAATGGAAGCGCGACATGCAAATGAATCAAATCCGGCTTGCCGAATTCTTTGATAATATTTTGAAAGGCAGAACGATATGCCGAAATTAATTTTGTTTTCGAACATTTTTTAGCCGTTTGGATAGGACGGAATATGATGTTTTGATATTGGGAAATCGTTGTGTTATCAAATTCTGGCGAGGAATGGTGTAAAACAATAGATGTGGTCAGCATTCCCGCAGCATCAATCTGTCGAAGTATGAAGTTGCCGTGATGAGGGCGACCCTCAAATGGAAACCAAGAAGGGAAGTGAACAACAATCATTTTTCAGTATGCGTTAGAAAAGGTATTTTTTCGGAGATGATTTGTTTGAAAAGCAGGCAGTCCTGTTTGGTAATGAGAAAATCACGCCCTTGCGCGTGCGTGTGCTTGACAAAAATGCAAAGGGTGAAAAGGAAGGATGCAAAATAGGCCATGGATGAAATCCAACCTGCCGTTTGTAAGGCAAGGAGCGTGCTGACTTTTTTAGCGGTCGGAATGAGCGTGAACCCTAATCCCGCTGTTACGATAAGACTAATAATGGAACCTACGGCATTGACCCAGTATTTTCCATATCCGGAAAAGTAATGAGATAGAATAGACATACAGCCCAAAAATAGGATGCCGGGAAGCAAGCTGTTGATGACGGGCTTGGATTGGGCAAATTCCGGACCAAAAATCCAGGCAATGAATGAAGAGGGGAGTACGGCCAATACCAAAATGGCCGTCAACGAGAACACAAATACGATTTTCAGCAAACTTAAAGTGAGGGTTCGCGCATAGTTGTCTTCGTGATTGTTGGAAATACGCGCATATTGAACCAAACAGATGCTTTTGGGAAATATCCAGACGGCCTCGGATATGCGAGTGCCCAATTCATAGACTCCCAAGGGTTTGCGACCGACAAAGGATTCGATAATGTAGTAGTTGATACGGTAGGTGAGGATTTGAGCCAAATTGGCAAGCTGTGTCCAAAACCCCAATGAGAACATTTCCTTTAAAAGAGACCCAATCCGATTGAAATTGGTGCGGCGCACCTTTTTGCCGATGTAGAAACAGGTGGCCACAGCCGGTATGAAATAGGAAATGATGAAAGCATATACGTAAAGGTCAATGGTTGGTGAAATTTCCTTGAGTTTGCAAATCCCAAGGAACGATATAAGACATACAATCAGAAGAACGGCTTGTGACAATTGAAGCAAATTGAACAATTTGATGTCTTCTTTACCTTGCATGATACGGACATGGATGTTGTAAATGCTATAGATGATGGTCAGAATTGTCAATTGAAGGATGTGTCCGGAAGGCAATAAATGTAGTGCATGTAGAATGAAAAGTCCCGCACCGTTGCTGATGAGGGCCCATGTGTAGGATAGAACGAGTAGTTGGAAATTGTCTCGTTGAGGAGTAAGATATACTAAGGTAGAGCTTCCGACAAATTCGGAAAGAACCTGCAAAATGGTTAATGCGAGAATGATAAGAGCAATAGTACCAGTACCTTCCGCACCAAAAGTGTTGGCATTTACAATAACCACGATGAACATAATCATCATAGTTACGGTTCTCGTTAGAAAAGTGCTGAGTATTTTATCTGTCATTGCAAAAATTGAGGCGCAAACGTACATAAAATATTTGATATATTGACAGTGAATTGTCCGTTGTTTTCATGTAAAATATTGTAGTTAAGAATATTGAAAAAAAATATCAGAAAAATATGTCTGATAATGAAAAAAATGTATTTTTGCCGCGTCTTTTTGAGACACCAAATGGCGGTTGTAGCTCAGTTGGTTAGAGTACCGGATTGTGGTTCCGTGGGTCGTCGGTTCGAATCCGACCTGCCGCCCAAAGTTTT
Source organism: Bacteroidales bacterium (assembly GCA_045639985.1). GTDB lineage: Bacteria > Bacteroidota > Bacteroidia > Bacteroidales > WCHB1-69 > F23-D06. Next base: position 435 of record JAZUEE010000186.1, on the reverse strand, counting down.
GAAGTCAGCAAAATGAGAGTTTTGCTGACTTTTTTGCTTTTAGTGCGGCATGTATTTATCTTGAATTAAGAAAAAAGTGTAGTTTTGCACCCCCTTGTTAGGATAAATTATTAATCCAAATTATATGCTTATGAAAAAAATTTTTATTACTCTTTTTGTTTTAATGTTTTCTGTGATAGGAACATTCGCCCAAACCTTCTTGTATGAAGATTTTGAAGATTATGGTTTCCCAGCTGGTTGGACTATGATTGACAATGATGGTGATGGCCATAATTGGCAGATGAAAATTGGAAATCCTGTCTTGGGTGCCTACCAAAGCGATGGATGTATTGCATCTCCTTCTTGGGATAATTATTCCTTAAATTCAGACAATTGGCTGATAACTCCTGCTTTGCATCTGGAAAACAATGCAACGTTGACATTTTATGCGGCAGG
>JAZUEE010000185.1:0-4280 GCA_045639985.1 Bacteroidales bacterium | reverse complement strand
TCCACCGCCGCACACGTGGTATCGCCGTATTTGACCGTGTAGTGCTCGTACTTCTGGCCCTTGTTATAGCAGTCAAACTGGTGGGATTCGGAAGAGATGGTGAGCTGCTGCGGATAGCCATTGATCTTGAGCGTTCCGTTGACCTTCGTGACGGCATAGTTGCCCATCACATCATTACCATCCGCATCGGTGATGGTCACTTCTCCGACTACCGTCGGCGTGGTGGCATCCAACTCGCTGATAGACTCGCTGGTGACAGCAGCAACGAGATTATGGCCGCTCACTAACTGCGTGGAGTCGATGGTATAGTATGGAGCGTGCATATCGGCAATGCTATGCGAATTGCCATCTAAATAGAAAGTGCTGTCGCGGCCGGTAACCGTAATCGGACGCTGGTTGATGGTGAGTTTGCCGGTATCGGCAAGGATAATGAAGGAAGAAGTTACAACGCTGTCGTTGGCATCCTTCAATACAGGCGTGCCCGTGATGGCATTCTTGTATGTACCCACAGTGGAAACCGTTTCCGTTGTAGCCGAAACGCTGGAAGGATCTATACGGAACACCACCGGGGTATGGGAAGCATTATGACCTATAAGTGTGAATTTCAGCGTATCAAATCCCGTCAGCGTATGATCCTCACCATCGTAGGTTAAAGTATTTGACTTGGAAGTGAATCTGATCGTATCCTTAACCTCACGCTCTCGGATGTGGATGGCACTATCCTTGGTATCGATGACATAGTTGCTTGTAATATCAGCACCTGTAGCAATCTTATGGATAACAACGGAATCCTTTTCGATATGGATAGGCGTGCGACCCACGATGGTACGCTTGCCGGAAATGCCTGGTTCGTAGATAACGTCCACAGAACTACAGAGACCATCTGCCGTATAAAAATTCGGGAAGTTATCCGTATAGGAATGCTCCACATAGTCGTAAACGACATCGACACCCTTGGCCGTCATCGTCAGCGGTCTCGGGGTGATGACCAAATGGCCAGGAACCGTATCCACCTTGAATTCCGTGGTAACATCTTCCCCACTTGCGCCATAAATCTTGAACGCACCAGAGAAATAGGTTCTGTAGTCGCCTACATTGTTCTTATTCTCAACCTTGGAGACGAAGTTGATGGAGTCGGCATAGTAAGTAAATCCTTCCACCGTGAACTTCGCGGTCTTCCAACCTGTCAGACGGTGGTCCGTACCATCATATACAACTTCGGCATCCTTACCTTCCATCGTGACGACGTATGGTTCGGAACGGTGGTTGATGACCAGCGTATCGGTTGCAAAGGTAATATGGTAACCCGCATTGTGCAGTTTGGAATCTGGAATTTCTTCATCAACATCATCCTTGTTGACGATCTTGATGGATGCGCTGTCTATCACGAATGGTGTCTTGCCGTAGGATGAACGATAGCCGTTGATGCCGATTTCCGCAATGGTATCGTTGCCGACCAGCGAGCCGCTCACAATGTCGAAATGCGGAGCTTCCGTACTGTCTGCATTGTAAATGTAACCCGTAAAGTCGTGTTCAAAGTGTTTTGGCTTGAGCTTGAGTTCCAACGGTGTAATCGTGATGGTACCAGGCTTATAAGTCGGCATATAGGACGAAGTGACAACCGTTCGAACAGTGTCATTTGTTCCGTCACCGTTATCCACAATTTCAAAGTGTTCTACCACCGCGTTATTCAACTCAATTTGGCCAACGCCGGCAACGGTTCTGGAACCGGCAATAATCACAGAAGTAATGCTGTCTCCCGGCATCAGTCCTGTTCCGTCAAAACTGTAGTGCGGAGCGTCCGTTTCCTGCCAGGTGTGTGCATAACCATCATACGCGCGGGAAGGAAGTGAAAATGCCTGAAGAGTAATTGACCTCGGATAAATCATAAAGGTTCCTTCTGCAGCTCTTACCGTATAGTTCGTAAATGAAACACCGGTAAGATCAATCGTAATATCATACGTACCAATCGGGGACGTAGATGTGGCAGAAGTGGTCAGTACAGGACGGGCATCGCCTATAAACGGAGCTTTGCCTGCCTCTGTCGTATCTTCATTGTTTACAAAACCAGAGATCGTATAATGGAACTCAGGATCGGGTTCGCCATAAAGTCTTTCAGCATTTTCTGGAGTAAACGTCAATGTACGTTTACGGACCGTCAGATTACCAAACGTGGAAGTAATTTCATAGTCGTTTGTATCGGTTCCAACCTTGGGTGTGATGGAGAATGAGTTCTTGCTGGTTCCCGCATCCTGTTGGAAACCTGTCATCTCGCAAGTCACTCCTTCACCAACGACAAAACCCTCGCCGACTCTTTCCACACTGGCATCTGTTGAAGTTTTAGGCAAGTGCGTAGTTCCGTCATAGTTCATGCTCTCGTTTGGTGAACGCAAATCCACGGAGCGTTTGAGAATCTTCACCAAGCCGCTATCCAATGTCACGGATGTGTAGTTTTCCGCATTGTCCAAAGTGATACTGAAGGCATTCGGTCCGCTTTCTGCCACGTGGGCAATACCCAAGCCGGCATCTTTCGGTTCTATAGTCAATTGATCATTGGTGGGCAATGTATAGGTTAACGTGCCTTCCGCTGGTGATAATGACTGTCCATTGTAAGTCACCGTATAGGTTTGGAACGTATGTTGTGTGCCGTCATATTTCACGCTGTCGGATGCCGACTTCACCACTAATGGATATTCGCTCTGATTGATAGTCAAGGTTCCCGGTGTCATCGTAACCGCATAGTTTGACGTAACATCGTGACTATCGTTATCCTTAATCAACACTTCTCCAGTAAATTCACCGGGGTATGTGCCAGACAACGTACCTTTTGCCAAATAGCTTAAATTGGAAATGGTATGGCCTGATACCAACGCGGCATTATAGTTGGTAAGCTGATGTTCCTGACCGACATAGACCACCGTTCTGCTTTCACCCACGATTTCCAAAGGCCTTTTGGCAATGGCAAGTTCACCCGGCGTAATCGTCAGGTCGTAGTTGTCATCCTTGTAGTTGGCCCCTTTCGTGATATCAATGACATTCTCGATGGTGTCCGCATCGGTCAGCGTCTGGGCCGTGCAGGAAGTAACCTCACCGGCCACGAACCCGTCGCCCAAGACCGTCACCGTGGAGGTTCCGTTCAGCGGCGTACCGTCGTATATCTTAGAAGCGCTCGGAGATAACAGGGTGACCGGACGTTTGTTCACCGTCAGCGTTCCGATGATCGGTGTGCCAAATTGATAGTTACGCGTATGGTCTTCCTTAGTATCCTTGTCTATGATCTTATAGGATTCGATTGCATTGGGCGTTGAACCCGCATCGGTAATGGATGCGCTGATTTCCACCACTAAGGAATCGGTTGACTGGATATCACCCGTCGAACTGTACCTTTTATCGTATAGCGGTTCTCCGTCATACGTTTTGGACGAGTTCGGTGTGATTACAATGATAGTATCGTGTGGACCCACCACTAAAACGCCCGTCTTCTTGATGATTTCGTAATTGTCGGCATCCGTCACCGGTGTAAGATCGTAGGTAAATTCGTTCAGAGAGTAACCCACAGCAGTCTGCGTGCCGGAGACCACACAATTCATCGTATCTTCACCATTGGCGAAGCCGTCTCCCGAAATGAGAATGGTGTGGTTGGTCAATGCCGTTCCATCAAATGCCTTGCTGGAATCTTTCGATTCGATGACAACCCTGCGCTTGGAAATGATGACATCCTGTTCCATATCCGCATCCAGCAAATTGTAACGGCAGGTCTTGTCTTCTCCGTTGTTAAAGATGGCGTATTCCACCAGCTTGTTCTTCTTCTGGCAGGCATTCTTGAGTATGGTGTCCGTCAGGGAAACCACCGCATACAGGGTATCGCCGGTAGGCAATTCCACCGTATCGCCGGAAGCGTAGGTCACGGCTTCCGCGTCGCCAATCTTCAGCACATACTGATTCGGATTGATAGTGTCGCCATCGTAGAGTTTGTTAATGGCAAACGCAGACAAAGAATACGGAGTCGGATCTTCCGTCAGGTCAATATTTTCAACTTCCTTGTGGCAGCCGTTGGCATCTGTCACCCAAATGGTGTACCTATCGGCCGACAGCGTTTTGAACGTATCCACACTCGGATCATAGTATTCCACCAAACTGTCATTGGCTGAATATTTAACCGTATAGGGTGACACGCCGCCCTCTACTTTGAAGGCGATAAAGCCGTCGTCGGTGTTGTAGCACTTCGTGTCGTGGCCCGTTTCCGACAATATCAGTTCCGTGGGGCCGGTAATTTCCAC
>JAZUEE010000184.1:0-7393 GCA_045639985.1 Bacteroidales bacterium | reverse complement strand
GTGTGCGCTGGCGACACCATCAGCATGGTGTTCCTTGCCAAGGCCGAACTGAAAGGCGAGGAACAGACCACGGCGCAATACACCTGGAGCACGAGCGCGGGAACCGGCACGCCGACCGACAACGGAAAGACCTATACGCTGAAAGTGGCCCCGACCGCTACCACTACCTACAAGGTGACGTTTACGGCCAAGATCGGCGACAAGGTCACGATGACCGAAAACCCGCAGGTTAAAGTCACGGTGAAGAAAGTCCCGACCCTGCGAACCCGTGAGGATTGTGTGACGATGGCTTCCAAGGTGATGGAAGTGGCGAACACCGACACGCTGACCTATTTGTTGACTGGAGGCGACCCAATCGTGAAGTTTGTGAAGCCGACCAAGGATTCCATTGCCTACCTGCCCGAAGGAGAATACACCTGGCGTGCGGTATGCGCCGACGGAGGATGCTCCATTTCCAACACGATAACCATTGAATCCTGCCGCACCTCCTGCGAGGTAACGCGTGAGCTGAACGAAGGAACGCCGCTTTCCAACGGCAGGTACGCCAACAAGGAATGGGGCTCCACAGCAGCCATCGACTCGGTTTCCGACCACGAAGGCAACGTCTATCAGGTGGTGCAAATCGGCGGAAAGTGCTGGCTGAAGGAAAACATGCGCGCCACCTCATCTCCCAAGAAACCGGGCGTTTCCATAGTGGATCCCAAGACAACAACCGGTGCCTCCATTTGGCAGTCCTACGTTTCCCGCGTGGCCCACTGGTACAACAACGACTCCACCACCTACGCCAAACGTTACGGCATGCTGTACAACTGGAACGCGGCTTTAGACACCAATTATGCAGGCTTCCCTGACATAGCCATTGAGACGAACACCTCTAATTCCTTTAGTTGCACATTCAGCGGCAACCGAAGAGGCATCTGCCCTCAGGGATGGCACGTTCCCACGGATGCCGAGTTTACAGCTATGGAGGACTCCGTGATGAAGAAGTACCTGCCAGGCACCGTAGCTGCTCCCGCACTAAGCACTACGGGTTATCGTGCTGCCAACTGCGCTTTAGCTTCCATACTCTCAGGCGGATTCGAGTGGAGTGAACAGGCATCGGATAAGCCCAACGCACCAGGACGCTATGAGAATGAGTTACGCAACAAGTCCGGATTCTCGGCTGTTGCCGCGGGTAACTTCAGTACTTCAGCCTCCTCTGGAGGCTCCGGAGCGTACTTCTGGTCGGCTACGCAGGACGGTGCTAACAACGCGTGGAACCGTGATCTGTCTTCTGGTTCGGCAGGAGTTACCCGCAACTACGGCAGCACCAAGTACGTCGGCAGGTCAGTCCGGTGCGTTCGCGATTGAGCGGAAAGCCAAGCGCGTTAGCGCAAGGCTTTCCGGCTCGCCGATCGGTGATGGGAAATTTTAAAACTATTGGTTCTTTGTTGAAAATCCAATAGAGCAGATTTTCCCAAATACGTATTCGGCTCGTAGGAACAGAATGCTAAAAAATGAAGAGTCCTTCTCATGGATTTTGCCAAGCCGTTTTTTGGTTTAATAGGTTCTTAAAAATATTTTCGGCAAAGCAGAATCTGTGAGGGGGCTTTTCATTTTAATAATTTTGAATTTGTAATCATAGAGGAGACGGACCGTTGCAATGCGGGAAAAAATTGAAAGATCGTTCTTTGAAATCAGATTTCGCCAGAGTCTGGGAGTTACGGCTCCTGGAGCGTGCATTTTCTATATATTTATCGGGCAATCCGCTTTCATAAGGTTTTCAGCGATTCTCTGTTGCAAACCATAGGGAAGCAGTCACCTTTGCCATGGTAGTCCAAATGGGAGACCGTGTCATCATTTCAGAGATTGCTAAATCGGCTGTTGCCGCGGGTAACTTCAATACTTCAACCTCCTCTGGAGGCTCCGAAGCGAACTTCTGGTCGGCTACGCAGAACAATGCTAACAACGCGTGGAACCGTAATCTGTCTTCTGGTTCGGCAGGAGTTAACCGCAACAACAACAACAAGTACAACGGCAGGTCAGTCCGGTGCGTTCGCGATAAATTGAAATCTGTAATGCAGGGAGGAAGAACTATATTTCTTCCTCCTTTTCTAATTGTTAATTTCATAGTTTTTTTATAACCTCTTTTTTCCAGTTTACAGCTCATTATTCACAGAAAAATGAAAATAGAAACAATTCTCAAACATGAAGCTTCCAATGACAGTGGTATTATTCTGTTTAAGGAAGGAATATTTTATAGAGCATACGAACGTAGTGCCATGCGTTTCACTGAATACATAGCCGAGTTCAAGGTGTTTAAGAAGTTTTTTAAAGTCGTTAACTGTGAGGTTTGCTATTTGGGATTTCCTATGAAGAATCTTCCAATTCTTATGCAGCGTCACGGGCTTACAAAATATACGGAAACCGACTATTATTGCGTTTTGTTCGATTGTCCGTCTAAAAAGGATTTTGAACAATGGAAAGCTTCCATAGAACTCCCTACTATGGATGACTACAAACCTGCCATTCTTTTGCGGGAACGTGTCAAGCCAAAGGAGATGAACACCCTTTTAATATATAAAAAGGGGTACGATGTGATGTTAGAGCTGCATAGGATGGCTGCTAACTTGCCCCGTGAACATAAATATACAGCAGGAGACCGAATAAAAAACGAGGCGTTGGAACTCTCATTAGCTGCATATCATATCGGATTAAATAAGAAAGTGGAGGAAAACAAGTTGATAATTGCAGAGCGCATTGAGATTATACGGTTGCTTCTTCGGATGTTGCGTGATTTGAAATGCTTGTCGTTGCATTATTTTTCGGAAATAAACACCAAATTAGAAGCTCTTTATCAGTCAATTGAAAAATGAATACGACAATTTTTGACGATGAAACGGTTTTGGAAGACTTGTGGCGTGCCTATTATGATGCACGAAAACATAAGCGCAATACTGCAAATGCTATTCAGTTCGAACTCTATTTGGAACACAATATTTATCAACTATATTGTGAGATAGTGGAAAATAGATACGAGATTTCGCCTTCTATATGTTTTGTTGTGAATAAACCCGTAAAAAGAGAAATTTTTGCGGCGAACTTTAGGGATAGGGTGGTACATCATTATGTGATGAACAAATTGATGCACATTTTTGAAAATCAGTTTATTGACGACGCCTATTCTTGTAGAGTAGGAAAGGGAACGCTTTATGGCATTCAAAGACTTCAAACTTTTATACGAAGTTGTTCTGAAAATTATCAAAAGGATGCCTACATTTTGAAATTAGATATTCAAGGGTACTTTATGAACATTCGAAAACCTTTATTATATGCGAAAATGGAAGATTTAATTCGTAAAAAATATAAAGGAGATGATCTTGATCGAATATTGAGATTGGTAAAATCCATTGTACTTCATGATCCTACAAGGAATTGCATTTTCAAAGGCAGAAAATCAGATTGGAATGGTTTGCCTGCAAATAAAAGTCTTTTTACAACTCCGCAAAATTGCGGCCTTCCTATAGGAAATTTGACGAGTCAAATTTTTGCCAATTATTATTTGAATGATTTTGATCACTTTATGAAGGAAACCATGAAATTGAAATATTATGGTCGCTATGTGGATGACTTTTTCATAGTGCATCGTGACCATGAGTATTTGAGAAAACTAGTACCTATTGTCAATAAATATTTGTTAGATACGTTAGGTGCTAAGATCCATCCTAAAAAAATTTATTTGCAATCTTATGTTAAAGGCGTTAGTTATCTTGGTGTATATATTTTGCCCTATCGAACTTATTTAGCAAAAAGGACAAAAGGAAATTTTTATGAAAAAGTTTTATATTTGGAAAAATTCGGTTCTTTATGCTTGAAAAGACCTTTTAAAGCAGATCTGAAATCCATGGAAGCAAGTTTGAATTCATATTTTGGTTCAAGTATTCATAGCAATAGCTATATGTTTTGTGGTCAAATGATAGAAATATTTTCGGATTCCTGGTTTCAACAGTATGAAATCAGTCATTTTTATCAAAAAGTGCTTTTGAGGAGGACTGTTGATTAAAAAAACACCTCGCTTTAGAAAGAATCCGGAGGGATCTTTTCTCCATGTACAATCGAATTGTCCATAAAATCAAAATGAGATTCCTTTAGAGATTGCTTTATTATTTTGACATTCAATAATTTGCATCTTGACTTTCCGTTGCTTCCGTTGTATCTTTGCAGGACGATTTATTAATTTACAATTGACAATTGACAATTGACTATGAAGAGAGTGGAGGACAATGTTGTCTTGGTGAAAAGCAAGTCATTTAATATCTCTGAAAGAGGCTGTAGAAACGAAATACTGGCTTGAACTGCTACACGAAAGCGACTTTATTGATACAGCATCTTTCGACAGCATTTACGCTGACAACAAAGGAATCTCTCTACATGATGGAAGGGGATAATTCCGAAATTTTATAACACAAGACTCGATACTTTTTTTGTATCTTTGCCGCCTTGTTTTTTCCTATGAAGGAATAATAATTAAAATGAATAATATGAATACTGTTTTTATTACTGGTGCAACGAGCGGATTTGGCGAAGCTATTGCACGTACCTTGGCCAAGCAGAATGTTAAAATGATTATCACCGGACGTACGGAAGACAAACTCATGCAGGTTGCTTCCGAAATAGAGTCCTCCACAAAAACGAAAGTTTTACCATTGGTTTTCGACGTACGCGATTATAGTGCTTGCGAAAAAGCGGTCAATTCCATTCCCGCAGATTTTCGCGACATTGACGTACTCGTTAATAATGCCGGCTTGGCCGTTGAGCTGAACCCCATTCAGGAAGGCGCATTGGAAGATTGGGAACGTATGATTGACACCAATATCAAAGGTTTGCTGTATATCACCCGATTGATTGCTCCGATGATGGTGGAGCGCAAACAGGGCCATATCATCAACCTCGGTTCCACGGCCTCGCACGAGATTTATTACGGAGGCAATGTCTATTGTGCTACCAAACATGCTGTTAATGCGTTGACGAAAGGTATGCGTACGGATATGCTGCCCTACGGCATCAAGGTGACGCAGATATCCCCGGGCGCGTGTGAAACCAATTTCTCCGTGGTCCGTTTCCATGGTGATAAAGAAAAAGCTGCCAAAGTGTATGAAGGGTATGATCCCCTTGTGGCTCAGGATATTGCCGATGTGGTGGAATTTGTCCTCTCCCGTCCGGCACATGTCTGCCTCAATGAAATCATCATGACACCGACAGCCCAATTTAACGGTTCCATCCATAGAAACAAGTAAAGACGAATTTTTTTTGTGAAAAATTGTATCCGACTGTAATTTTTTTACTGCCTAATTCGTTATGCTTGTGTTTGACCCCAAATTATATTTTAGAAATTAAATGGTGTAAATATGAAGAATCTTTATCTTAAAACATTTTTCCTTTTCAGTTTTCTGTGCTGCATTTGTATCGTGGGCCATGCTCAGGTAGAGTATAATATTCTCATGCACAATAGCAGTACGCCTGTGGAAGTTGGTGATGCCGATATGCCGTCTTATTTTTATGATTCAGGTGGTATTCCTACATTTCCAGGACCCAACAATGACCCTCAAGGTCGTTTCGGTCGTAATATCCGTGATACCCTGGTGCTGAAAACCAGTATTGCAGATGCTCTTCTATACGTTATTTTTGAAGAGTTTGGACTTGGCGTTAATGATACGTTGTTCCTTTTTGATGGCCCGAATACCAATAGTCCGTTGATGGGTGTTTTCAATTCCGTAGCTACCCCTGGTGAACGTACGGCTTCTGGAGAATATTTGACAGTGGTTTTCCATTCTGACTCGGTGGATGATCCCGGCGACTTGGGTATTGGTTGGGAAGCCCGTGCATATTCTTTTATGATTGCTCCAAATAATTACATCCTCGATCCAGACAATAGTGGCATTGACCATTATACTTGTCAGGGTAAATTGGTGGATCATGGTAATCTGACAGGAAAAATCGGAAACAACCAAGGTGGTTGGTGTAATATTATTTCTCCCGTTGGTACGCACGTGGTGGCTACGAAAGTCAGTTTCCAAGTGGGCGGCATTATGAAAATATATGATGGTCAGTATTATGATCCGAACAAACGATTGATTGGTCAATTTTGCACCTCTACCTCTGAACCCCCGCTCAAACTGATTTCATCGCATAATGTGCTTTGTTTTGAATATGTTCCAGGCTCCGGTGACAATAATAAAAATGGTTGGGAATTTGATATCTCATGCGTGGATGAAATCTTTGAAGTTCCCGATGGCTCCGCTTGTCCTCAAATTACGATTTCATCTCCCGATTCAACAGGAACTTACGTGGATATGTCTGTGATTAATTCCGACTGCCATAACCCCGTGTATGTGCTGAAAGCCAATGTCACCGCAACAGGTCCTTATACGTATGACTATACGGTAACATCGATTCCTTATGATCCACCGTTTGAGTTTAGTGCGGGAACCGTTATTCCAGCTACCGTTGATGACAACTGGATTACAACAGGCGGCGTACAAATTCCATTCACGTTCTCTTTCTACGGACACAATTATACAAAAGTATATCCCGGTGCGAATGGCTTGATTTCTTTTAATTCCCAAAGTGGTACCTGCAGATGGGATACTAGAAGTTGTCCAACTTCTCAGAGTACGCCTCCCTATACTTCTGATCCTCCATACATTTATCCGAATTCATTATATGGAGTGTATGAGGATATTTACCCTGGACATTATTTAAATAACGGTGCTATTCGTTATGGTGTGATGGGACAGTCTCCATGTAGAACTTTTGTGTTTAACTACGATAATGTGGGACTTTTCTCTTGCTATTCGCAAGGTAATAATATGTACAATAGTTACCAAATGGTCATCTATGAAGGAACCAATATTTTAGACGTATTTATTCGTCATAGAGCGAATTGTACTTCATGGAATGACGGTAATGGTGTCATTGGTATTCAAAATAACCCATCCTCACAAATGGTGGTGGCACCAGGTCGTGATTTTAGTGATAGTTGGTCGGCTGATAACGAGGCATGGCGTTTTACCCCTATTACGACCATGGACCCGAATGGTACCCTGGATTGGTACATTAATGATATTAACACCGAAAGTATTGGCCAAGGTAAGAAATTGGTGGTTAGCCCTTCTCAAACCACGAACTATATTGTAAAATACACCTATACCAACGCTAGTGGCCAAACATTTACCGTTATGGATACCATTCGCATTGTAGTGGATATTCCTCCTGTTAATGCGTTGGACGCGAATGCCGGTGATAACCCGATAACTTATTGCCCGTTGGATGATGTGGATGTGACGTGTGAAGTGGAAGGTAGTACTGGAGTTGTCCCGATGTCTTATAGATGGAGTTCTGGTGACACTACCCA
>JAZUEE010000183.1:0-6980 GCA_045639985.1 Bacteroidales bacterium | reverse complement strand
GCGATGAGGAACTTCTTGTTCTCCTCGCCGAACATTTTCTTGAAGCCGAAGTCGGTGAGCAGGTTGAGATACTTGGGGGAATTTCCCTCTTCGTGATTGCTTTGTTGTTTCTTTTTCATAGTGGGACTGATTTTAGTTAGTAAATTGTCCTGCAAAGATACAACGTGAGCAACGGAAAGTCAAGATGCAAATTGTTGAATGTCAAAACGATAAAATATGCAAAAAAGGGGAATTTTCTGACATTTTCGGATGGTTTTCTGACATGATGCGATTTTTCGCGCCAAAGGAGGCATCACTACGCAAAGCCGATTTTGGAAGTTTTCGGGGCGCCTGTGGCGCGGAGCCACAAATTACTCTAATTAAGACGAATTAAGACAAATTATATTGGGGATGATAATGTGATAATGCGGTAATGTGTTAATGCGATAACGAGGTGACCTGTGAGCAGAAACCAACAGCCAATTGTCAACAGCAGAGGTTCCGCTGTGCTCCCTCCGGTCGCTTGCGGAATGGTGACTACCGCCTGGGCAAAAGACAGAATGGGCGGTGGCACACGTAATGATGTTTATTCTCTCTCGTAGTGCCGCCGCCCATCATTCCACCCACACGCCACGCACACAATATTCCGCAAGACCGACGATAGGAGGTCGTAGCGGAATCTCATTTCCCAAAAGTTCGTAAAATGTTTTCTTGAAGTTGTGATGCGCCAGATGGTACAACTCAAGCATAAACACAAACTCAATGCAGATGCGGGGAGCGTGAATCAACGTGCGGCAACAATATTACGCAGCCAACGACCGCCGCAAAAGCCGACGACAACAAGATGGCGATTTTAGCAGAATCTACCATCAAGTCGGATGAGAACGACAATGTCGCCACAAAAATGGACATGGTGAAGCCGATACCGCCCAAGCATCCCGCACCTATAAGATGTCGCCAACGCATATTCGCCGGCATTTCCGCCCACCCGAGTGCCAACACCCCCCACGACAGCAGCACGATACCGATGGGTTTGCCCAACAGCAATCCGAGCATAATGCCCAAAGCGTGAGGTTCCATCAGATTGAGAAGCATTTCGCCCCGCAAGACAACCGCCGTGTTGGATAGGACGAAAAGTGGGAGCACAATCAGATAAACCGGTCGATGCAAGATGCGCGCAAGGCGCAACGTCGGGTTGGTGATTTTGCCTTTGCGGAAAGGAAGTGCCGCGGCTGTCAAAATGCCCGCCATGGTAGCATGCACACCCGAAGCCATCAGTAGCACCCACAACGCCACACCAAGCAGCATGTATATGCTTATCGTATCCACATTCCGGGCCTTGTTGAACCAAATCATCATCACAAACACCAATAATGCCGCACATAGATAAAGCCAATCAATACCGGCAGAATAGAACAATGCAATGACAACGACAGCACCGATATCATCAACAACCGCTAACGTGAGCATAAAGACTTTAAGCGATGAGGGCACCCTATGACCCAAGAGAGCCAAAATGCCCACCACGAAAACGATATCCGTGGACATCGGGATGCCGAAGCCCGTGGTTGTCGGCAAGCCGTAGTTGACGGCAAGATAGATCGTGGCTGGAATGAGCATGCCGCCGATTGCCGCCGCCAGAGGGAGCAACGCGAGTTTGAAGGAACGCAGTTCGCCAACATAGATTTCCTTCTTAATCTCCAACCCGACCAATAGGAAGAATACCGCCATCAGGCCGTCATCTATCCAATGGGACAAGGGATGTCCGAATACAGATTTGTTCCAGAAATTCAAATAGGTTTCGCCTAAGCCGACATTGGCCATAACCAGCGAAATCACCGCGCATAGCAGCAGCATGACACCGCTCAGCGCATCACTTCTTTTTGATAAAGCATCATTTTTCATAAGGCACTTGTTCTAATGTTTGTAAGGCAAAAGAACAAAAATAACCTATTAAAGAAAATTGATTTTATAAATATTCGGATAGTGGATTACTCGCTCAATTCGAGCCACTCCATCTCTTTTTCCTCCAACTGCTGCTTGGCTTCGTCGTACTGTTTATACAAATCGCCAGAGGCGATTTCAGCGGCATACTTGTCGGGTTGTGCCAACTTATCTTCAATTTCTGTCACTTTCTGCTGCAACGTTGTCATCTCGTCTTCAATTTTGCGCAAGCGGTTTTTCTTTTTACGATCGGCAGCTTCCTGTTCCTTACGACGTTCATAGTTCTCCTTGTTAGAAGAAGCAGGTTTATCGCCCGACGCGACCGCAGCGTTTTGTTTGCGTTGCAGTTCATTCAATGACTCCAATTTGCGTTCGGCGAGGAAATCATACACGTCACCGACATAGCCCTTGAGTTGTTTGTCTTTAAATTCATACGTTTTAGTAGATAGTCCTTCTAAAAAATCACGGTCGTGGGAAACGAGTATCAAACTTCCCTCGTATTGTAGCAAGGCGTTTTTCAAGACATCCTTGGACGGCATGTCCAAATGGTTAGTCGGTTCATCCAAGATGAGGAGGTTAAAGGGGGACAACAGTAATTTTGCCAATGCCAAACGCGCCTTTTCACCACCCGACAGAACTTTGACCTTCTTCTCGGTTGCTTCCGTATCGAAGAGGAAACTTCCGAGAATCGTTCTTATTTTGGGACGGATGTCGCCCACCGCCACATCATCAATTGTTTCAAAAACAGTTTTTTCCGGATCTAACAATTTGGCTTGATTTTGGGCATAATAGCCGATAACCACCTGATAACCGAGGTTGAGCTCCCCACCTTGCGGGGCAAGTTCTCCCACAATGGCTTTCACCATGGTGGATTTGCCTTCACCGTTGCGTCCCACAAACGCCACGCGCTCGCCACGTTCCAAGTGGAAGTCTATTTTGTTCAAGACATTTTTTTCATCGTAACCAAGAGAGAGTTGTTTGGCTTCCACCACCATACGTCCGGAATGTGGTGCAGGCGGAAATTTGAAGGCAATAGAAGAGGAATCATATTCATCGATCTCCACCCTATCCATTTTTTCCAACATTTTCAAGCGGCTTTGCACCTGTCTGGCTTTGGTGGCCTTATAGCGGAACCGTTCAATAAAGCGCTCGATTTGGGCTATCTGCTGTTGTTGATTTTCGTATGCTGCCTGCTGATGCTCAATACGTTCCAGACGCTGTTCCACATATTGCGAGTAGCTGCATTTGTAATCCTGAATCGTGCCGCAGGTAATTTCTACGGTGCGATTGGTCACGCGGTCGAGAAAGGCACGGTCATGCGACACCAGAATCACGCAGCCGTCATAATTGGCAAGATAGTCTTCCAACCATTGGATAGATTCGATGTCGAGGTGGTTGGTAGGTTCGTCCAAGAGGACGATTTCTGGCCTTTGCAACAGGATTTTGGCCAGGCAGACACGCATTTGCCAACCGTTGCTAAACTCCGCCATCGGTCGCGGGAAATCCGTCCGTTTAAAGCCCATGCCCGTCAGGACTTTCTCTGCCTCGCCCTCAATCATATTACCACCCAAATGCGCATAGCGGTCGTTGGTATCCGACAGTTGTTGCGCCAACTGCGCATACTCTTCTGACTCATAATCCGTTCTTTCCGACAGTGCCTGCGTCAGGCGTTGCATTTTGGCTTCCAGTTGCTTAACCTCAACGAAAGCGGACATAGTTTCCTCCCAAACAGTCTTATAGGACGTCTCGGCCAATTCCTGTGGAAGATAACCCGTTTTGAATCCTGTAGTTATGACGATTGTACCGGAAGTAGGTTCCTGGTCCTTATGGATGATTTTCAGCAATGTAGATTTGCCGGCACCATTATGACCTACAAGGCCTATTCTATCCTTATCTCCAGCGACAAAGGAAATGTCATGGAAAAGAAAATCGCCTGTAAAATTAACGGATAATTTATTGAGTTGGATCATATATGGGGATAGGGGTATTACGAAATTCACTAAAAAGGGTGAAGTCGAAGCTTCACCCCACATCATAATTTATAGTTATAGAATTTGAACGTTTTTCAATATGATTATGCCATACCGCCCCCACCAATCATCGGCGGAATATTACCACCTTGCTGATTGTCAATAATCACGCCATTTTGGTCTTCAAACTTCGCAACGTTTTCAGATAAAGCGGCGAGCAGGCGTTTGGCATTTTGAGGAGTCATGATGATACGTGAACGCACGTTCCCTTTTTGAATACCAGGAAGCATGGAAACGAAATCAACGATAAATTCACTATTGGAATGGGAGATAATTGCCAAGTTGGAATAAACACCTTGAGCAACATCTTCTGGTAAATTAATATCAATTTTTTGTTCTTGCATAACGTTTTATCAAATATAAGCCCAGGTTATTGGCCTGGGCTTGGAGTTAAAATATTTTATTCATCTTCCTTAGAAGCCATCAAAGAAGCATATTCTTCTTGAGAGCCGACTTCCATGTGTTGGTAAGAACGGATACCCGTACCTGCAGGAATCTTCTGGCCCACGATGACATTTTCCTTCATACCTACCAAGTCATCAGACTTAGCGTTGATAGCCGCTTCAGTAAGGACTTTCGTTGTTTCCTGGAAGGATGCAGCTGAGATAAAGCTGCGGGTCTGCAAGGAAGCGCGTGTGATACCTTGGAGGATCGGCTTACCTGTTGCCGGGCGAGCGTCACGAACTTCTACAAGTTTCATATCCTTACGTTTCAAAACAGAGTTGACATCGCGAAGTTTTTTAGCGGTAATAATCTGACCTTTACGAACTTCTTCGGAATCACCGGTTTCTTCAACGACCTTCTTATCCCAAATCATATCGTTTTCTTCTTGGAAATCAATCTTGTTGATCAATTCACCTTGGAGGAATTTGGTATCACCCGGATCTTCGATTTCCATCTTACGCATCATTTGGCGAACAATGACTTCAAAGTGTTTGTCATTGATTTTTACACCTTGGAGGCGATAGACTTCCTGAATTTCATTGATGATGTACTCTTGAACTTTTTGAGCGCCCTTGATATTCAAGATATCAACTGGAGTGAGGGAACCTTCGGAAAGCGGCGTACCCGCTTTGACGAAGTCGTTTTCTTGAGCCAAAATCTGTTTGGAAGTCGGGATGAGATATGTTTTAGCACCTTCACCGTCATCATTACGCGGCGTAATTTTGACGACACGGTTACCACGTTTGAGTTTCTTTTCGAAGGAAACAACACCATCGATTTCGGAAACCACGGCAGGATCTGACGGGTTACGGGCTTCAAAGAGTTCCGTTACTCGAGGCAGACCGCCCGTGATATCGCCTGTCTTACCGAAGGAACGCAGAATCTTAACGAGGATTTCACCTGAATCAATTTCTTGTCCTTCTTCCACAGACAGACGCGCACCCACCGGAACGTCAAAGCTCTTGAGGACATCCCCGTCAGCATCCACGATGGAGATACTCGGGTTCTTCGTCTTGAGACGGCTTTCGATAATGACTTTATCGTGGATATTGGTTTGTTCGTCTGTTTCCACACGGTAGGTAACACCTTCGATAATATCATTGAAGACAACCTTACCGGCGACATCAGAAAGGATGACTGCATTGAACGGATCCCAATCGGCAATCAAATCGCCTTTCTTAATGGAGTCACCATGTTTGAAATATAGATTTGAACCGTAAGGCACGTTGGCGGAAGCCAATGCAATACCAGTCTTGACATCGATAATCTTAATTTCAGCAGTACGTCCGATAACCTTATAGTATTGTTTGCCAAGGGCATCTGTTTTTTCCAAAGCACGGAGTTCGTCAATGCTCAGGACACCGTCATAAGATGCTTGGATGGAGCTGTTAGCAGCCACGTTACCAGCAACACCACCGACGTGGAATGTACGCAGCGTCAACTGTGTACCCGGCTCACCGATGGACTGTGCAGCAATCACGCCGACGGCCTCACCGATTTGAACCATCTTGCCGGTTGCCAAGTTACGTCCGTAACATTTTTGGCAAATACCGTGTTTGGATTCGCAAGTCGGCACGGAACGGATTTCCACTTCTTCAATAGGAGAATCTTCAATAATTTGGCAATATTCTTCGGTCAATTCTTCGCCGGCCTTGATAATCAGTTCACCTGTTTGAGGATGATAGACATCATGCAAAGTCACACGACCCAGCAGACGGTCATAAAGGGTTTCAACCACTTCATCATTCTTCTTCATAGCGCTGACAGTCATACCGCGAAGAGTACCGCAATCTTCTTCCATAATGATGACGTCATGAGAGACATCCACCAAACGACGGGTAAGGTAACCAGCATCAGCTGTCTTCAAAGCGGTATCGGCCAAACCCTTACGAGCACCGTGCGTAGAAATAAAGTATTCTTGCACAGACAGACCTTCTTTGAAGTTGGAAAGAATCGGGTTTTCAATAATCTCACCACCAGTAGAACCTGCCTTACTCGGTTTAGCCATCAAACCACGCATACCAGAAAGCTGACGGATCTGTTCGGCAGAACCACGGGCTCCGGAGTCACGCATCATGTGGACAGGGTTGAAACCTTGTCGGTCTTCTTCGATTTCCTTCATCAAAATCTTAGAAAGGCGGGCG
Source organism: Bacteroidales bacterium (assembly GCA_045639985.1). GTDB lineage: Bacteria > Bacteroidota > Bacteroidia > Bacteroidales > WCHB1-69 > F23-D06. Next base: position 439 of record JAZUEE010000183.1, on the reverse strand, counting down.
TTGCACTGTGACCAGACATCGACCACTTGGTTGTAACGCTCGGTATTGGTAATGAAACCCATATTATAGTTCATGGTGATTTCATCAACCTGAGCATTAGCTTCTGCAATAAGTTCGGGCTTTGCAGAAGGGATAATCACATCACCCAAGTTAAAGGAAAGACCACCTTCGTAAGCCATACGATAACCTAAGCTCATGATGCTATCCAAGAAATCGGTACAGATCTTATTACCACATTTGTGGAGGACATCACCGATGATGTCACGAAGTGCTTTCTTGGTCAACAGCATATTGATATATCCATATTCGCGCGGAACCACTTGGTTGAACATCACACGACCGACGGTAGTATCAATGATCTTCATTGTCCCATTTCCATCCACATCAACGCGACATTTTATTTTAGCGTTCAGGTGGACTTTCTTTTCGTTGTAGGCAA
>JAZUEE010000182.1:0-2365 GCA_045639985.1 Bacteroidales bacterium | reverse complement strand
GTCAGCGAATGGTGCGGCGATGTCTATCGTAAGGATGCCAACCCCATCGGAGGCGATGACATGAACCCCTATCGTGGTAACGTCTACAAGGTTATCCGCATGGGCGAAGATGGCGAAGAAGTGGCTATCAACGACACCACCGGTAATCTCTACTACGACAATATCCCCGACGATATGAACCGTCGTAACTACCGTCAGGCCGACAATATCAACTACCTTGATGGTGACTGGAATTCCAGCATCTACGATTTCGAAACCCATACTGCTACCGCAGGTGAGTGGCGTCTCGACACCGGTGATGAGGATGAGGATATGGAGGAAACCGTTGGAAAGTCTGAAGAACAGCAGACCAACCAGATGTACCACCGTTCCGACAGTCTTGACCGCAACAACATCACCTCTATGATCAACAACCGCGTGCGTGTTGTCAAGGGTGGTTCTTGGAAAGACCGCGCCTATTGGATGCAGTGCGGTACTCGTCGCTACTACGACCAGGATCGCTCCACCTCTTGGATTGGTTTCCGTTGCGCTATGGACCGCATGGGTTCCCGTACTCAGAACTAATCTTTTCTATAATAAGATGAGAGAGACCCTTTTATAGGGGTCTCTCTTTCTTTGTTGAATAAATATTGTCCAATATATTTTATTAATTAAAAAATAATCTGTAACTTTGCTATTATAATTATAATGTGTAGTTGTACTATTGTGTTGTTTAATATGTTGTATTTTAGTATGTAATGTTTGAAATACTTGAAAATGTTGGGAGACTAAAATAGATTAGGAGATGAAGTTTGTATTAAAAACCTTGTGTTAGACCAGTCGTATAGAATCAATTTTTGTTATGAATAAAAAATGAATTATAATACACGGAATTTTTTGTTGCATATATGGGAGTTAAGGAGACAAAGATAGAAAATGATTTGATAAAAAATTTGGAAGACCTAAAGTATGTCTATCGTAACGATATTCGTGATAGGGCATCTTTGGAGAAAAACTTCCGTACAAAATTTGAAAATCTCAATAGAGTGCATCTTACCGATGCTGAGTTTGCTCGCCTGTTGGAAGAAATTACAATTTCGGATGTCTATGCTGCTTCGAAGAAACTGCGTGAACGAAACACGTTCTTTCGTGAAGATGGAACACCTCTTCAATATACGTTGGTCAATATAAAGGATTGGTGCAAGAATGATTACGAGGTTGTAAATCAGTTGCGAATAAATACGAGAAATAGTTTTCAACGGTATGATGTCATGCTGTTGATAAATGGTTTGCCAATAGTGCAGATAGAATTGAAGACGTTGGATGTTAGTCCTCGACGTGCTATGCAGCAAATAGTGGATTACAAAAACGATATTGGTAATGGCTACACAAACTCGTTGTTGTGTTTTATTCAGATGTTTATTGTAAGCAACCATACTAATACATACTATTTTGCCAACAATAATAATCAGCATTTCAATTTCAATGCCGATGAACATTATTTGCCAGTTTATCAATGGGCGGATGAGTCAAATAAGAAAATTGCAGGATTAGTTGACTTTACGAATATATTCTTACCTAAGTGTACGCTTGGTGAAATGATAAGTCGATATATGGTGTTGATGGCCAGCGAGCAAAAACTATTGATGATGCGCCCTTATCAAATCTATGCAGTCAAGTCTATTGTCAAGTGTATTGAAGAAAACCGTGGTAATGGTTATATCTGGCACACAACGGGAAGTGGCAAGACGCTGACATCTTTCAAGGCCGCCACATTGCTCAAAGACAATCCCGACATATCCAAGTGTCTTTTTGTCGTTGACCGAAAGGATCTCGACCGTCAGACACGAGAGGAATTCAACAAGTTTCAGGAGAATTGTGTTGAGGAGAATACCAATACTGACACCTTGGTTCGTAGAATGTTGTCGGAAGATTATGCCGACAAGATTATCGTGACCACTATCCAAAAACTGGGCATCGCATTAGATCCGAGCAATCGTCGCAACTATCAATCTCAACTTGCTCTGCTCAAAGACCAACGCATCGTATTCATCTTTGACGAATGTCACCGATCTCAGTTTGGCGACAACCACAAAGCTATCAAAGAGTTTTTTCCCAAGGCACAACTATTTGGATTCACTGGAACGCCTATCTTTGATGATAATGCCACTTACACACAGGCTACTGGAGAAGAGGGCAGTTATAAGACCACCAAGGATGTATTTCAGAAAGAGTTGCACGCCTATACTATCACCAATGCCATCGACGACAAGAATGTGCTGCGTTTCCATGTCGATTACTTCAAGCCGGAGAACGCTGACATGCCTATGGGTAGTGTCAAGAAACAGGCTGTAGTGGAGGCTATCCTCAACAAGCATGCAATGGC
>JAZUEE010000181.1:0-1528 GCA_045639985.1 Bacteroidales bacterium | reverse complement strand
CATACAAAAAGATACATATTCTTTGCCGATTTCGTGTATGGCATTGATGATCTGCTGCTCACGTATCTTTGACGGCTTCTTGAAACCATTGATATAGTTTCGCATCAGGGTAGGATTGAGGCCTATCCTCTTTGCAAATTCAGACACATTGATTTCTTTATGGACAAGAAAGAATTCCTGAAAGGTTGATGGAACGGCATCCTCGTATGTGAAGCTCTCAAACGATATATCCTCGTCCAAATCCCTCCAATGAAATCCTCCGAGCCCAGTTGTGTAATTCTGCCTCTGCTCATCCGTTGCGGATTTTAAAGACGGATACCACAGGAGTGACTGCTTGTATATTTTCCCCTGTTCATTCTGTGCATAGATGAAGTCGTTATCAAAAGAAAGGTTGCTCAATTTCATATTTACTTCTCAAAGTGCTCCTTCCACCGTTTGATGATTATATCCTTGTTCTCTTCGATTACAGCCTCGATTTTCTTCTGGTCATTGGATTTAATGTTCTGCTTCTCACGCAAAACAAATGAACCATCGTCAAAGTCATATACTGCATATCCATCGTTGCCTTCGACGTGAACGTGAATTGGTTCGTGCTCGCGGCTGTAAAAGAAAAATGAAAACCCGTAGAATCTGAATATTTCCGGCATGTGCGCAAAGTTTTATACGCAAATATAGGTATTGTTTTCGATACCTCAAAATTTATGAACTAAAGGCAAAACTTATTTGCGTATTGGAATGATATCGATCCTGTTTGATCCATCCGTCTGCGCGGATATACACAACTCTATTGGTTAGACCAAACTGGTGAATTAGTCGCTAATAACAGGCTATCTTTTGTCTTCTAATTCAATAACCCTTAAGCAGCAATTCGCAGTTGCTTAAAACCCTTATTGGACTATTTTGAGGGGCAGAACTTGATTTTCAGTGCTTATTAGTACTTTGTACAAAATAGTAGCGCTACCCCAAACGGATATGTGACACTCTCCCGCTCTTTATTCTGGAGAGTATCACATCCATGGGACAACAGCCTTCGCAGCGTTGCATTTGCTGTCCGACTCGTCACGGAACACCAGGTTGAGCCTAATGGAAACTATAGCCTATTTATTGTCTGTGGCGAGACGGACAGAGTATCCGAAACTGCGGTATATTTCCTCGTCAACGTCGAGACGACCACTATAAAAGCTTACGTCGAACGCCATTTCGTTATAGACGGAAGAAGACGACCAATAGTAGCCTTCACCACCGACACAGACTACTTCGGCACCCTCGCGGCGGCCAGCGGCGGGAAGAAAGACGCAATCATCCGGGAAATCAGCATCTGAATATTGTGTGCCCGCAGACAACTCATCACCGATGTAATCATCCGGATAGAGTACAACTCCCTTCTTTCCACCATATTCTATATTCAGACTGTACCTGGCTCCTCCATTCGTCATAGTTCTGTCATTGAGCAGATACTGCCACTCTTTTATTGACAAGGTACGCCAACCGCCCACCGGTATTCCGTTTGATTCACAGTAGGCCACTC
>JAZUEE010000180.1:0-7352 GCA_045639985.1 Bacteroidales bacterium | reverse complement strand
AAAACAGGAATTAAACGAAGGACTGCAAAAGTCAAAAGAAAGTTTTTTTGCGAAACTTGCTAAAACCGTCGTTGGAAAGTCCAAAGTGGATGATGACGTCTTGGACAAATTGGAAGAAGTCTTGGTTACTTCCGATGTGGGCGTGGAAACCACCCTTCGTATCATAGAACGTATAGAATCCCGTGTGTCCCGAGATAAATATATCGGAACAGAGCAGCTAAATAGTATTCTGAAAGAAGAAATTGCCGGTCTGCTTTTGGAAAACGATATTGAAAAAGCCAATGATTTTGTCATTCCCGAAATGAGCACACCGTACATCATATTGGTGGTGGGAGTCAATGGCGTTGGAAAAACTACGACGATAGGGAAATTGGCCTATCAGTTTAAGAAAAAAGGATATTCTGTTACATTAGGCGCCGCTGACACGTTCCGCGCCGCCGCCATTGAGCAGTTGGAAGCATGGGCACAACGTGCGGACGTGCCTATCATTACTCAAAAAATGGGCTCCGATCCGGCAGCCGTGGCTTATGATACGGTGGCATCGGCCATTGCCCATAAAAGTGACGTTGTATTGATTGATACGGCAGGCCGCCTACACAATAAAACAAATTTGATGAACGAGTTGATTAAAATCAAGAACGTTATCCGCAAACTCGTTCCGGAAGGTCCGCACGAGGTTATGCTCGTTTTAGACGGCTCCACTGGTCAAAATGCTTTTGAACAGGCTAAACAATTTAGCGCGGCTACGGAAGTTTCCACGTTGGCTATCACCAAACTTGACGGTACGGCCAAAGGCGGTGTCGTTATCGGCATCTCCGATCAATTTAAAATTCCAATCAAATACATTGGCGTGGGTGAGAAAATAGACCAACTCCAAGTGTTCAATAGAATGGAATTTGTGGATTCGTTGTTCCCTGATAATTGGTAATATCATTTGTAGAATCGATGCTTTGCACCGGCTCTACGGATGCAACAAATTTAAGATGAAGGTCACTATTGACGAAAATTCGGGCTTCTGCTTTGGCGTAATCCATGCCATCCAAACGGCTGAAGATTATCTGAAAAATCATAAAATCCTATATTGTTTAGGTGATATCGTTCATAACAACGAAGAAGTTCGTCGTTTGACGAGCATCGGTTTGCGCGTGATTTCGCAAGAACAGTTTCGGGAATTGCATGATACCACAGTGCTGATTCGTGCGCACGGTGAGCCCCCGCTGACATATCAAATAGCCAAAGAAAATAATATCAATCTGATAGATGCGACTTGTCCTGTGGTCCTTCGACTGCAAAAGCGCATATCGGATTTCCATCATAATAAAAGCAATCTTGACAAGCAAATCCTTATTTTTGGTAAAAAAGGACATGCGGAAGTGGTTGGTTTAATGGGACAGGCAGATAATAACGTGATTGTGCTTTCTTCGATAGAGGATGTTCATAAAATTGATTATTCGCGTCCGGCTATGCTTTATTCCCAAACCACACAGAGCTTGGAACAGTATTATCATCTGATTCAGGAAATCCAGCGCCAGTATCAAATACAGGGCAGAGAAGATATGTTTCAGTATGCCGATACTATTTGCCGAAAAGTGGCCAATCGCGCGACCCAGATTGTGGATTTTGCCAAACAGCACGATGCGATTCTTTTTGTGTCAGGAGAGAAAAGCTCCAATGGATTGTATCTGTTTGATATTTGTCGGAAAAACAATGCCCACAGCTATCTGATATCCAATGTCGGCCAATTGAAAGATGTAGATTTGAAAGGAAGGGAAAGCGTTGGTATATGTGGTGCGACATCCACGCCTATGTGGTTGATGGAGGAGTGCGCGTCAGTGGCTGCTGGAATGTGCGCCAATGACGAATAATCCCACACACTTGGAGCGACAGACGGGGTTCGAACCCGCGACCTGCGGCTTGGGAAGCCGCCGCTCTGCCAACTGAGCTACTATCGCAATTATGTATTACACGTTGAAGCGGATGTGCAGGATGTCACCGTCCTGGACTTCGTAGTTTTTGCCCTCCACGTGTAGTTTGCCGGCTTCCTTGCATTTGAGTTCGGAACCAAGCGTTTTCAAATCTTCGTATTTGATGACTTCGGCACGTATGAAACCGCGCTCCAAGTCGCTGTGGATAACACCTGCCGCCTGCGGAGCCAGCATGCCGCGACGGATAGTCCATGCGCGATTCTCTTTGCCACCGACGGTAAAGAAGGAAATCAAATCCAATGTCTTGTAGGCAGCTCGGATAACCTGATTGACGGCTGGCTCGGTTAAGCCTACATCTGCCAAGAATGCTTCACGGTCTTCCTCACTATCCAATTCTGCAATTTCCGATTCTATCTTGGCTGCAATGACCAACATCTGGCCGCCATTTTCATCCACATATTTTTGGACGGCGTCCGAGTAGGCGTTACCCTTTACGGCGTCATCATCATTTACATTGCAAACATAGAGCACGGGTTTTTCAGTAAGCAACATCATGTCTGCGACCACAGCACGCTCATCTTCTGTAGTTTCCATTGTGCTGATATTCTGGAAACCTTCCAAATGCTCTTTGTATTTCTTTAAAATCTCGAAATCATGTTTGGCAGTCTTGTCTCCAATCTTGGCTGCTTTTTCCACTTTGGTGATTTTGCGGTCAATTTGCTCAAGATCCTTACATTGAAGTTCGAAATTGACGATTTCAATGTCACGTACAGGATCCACGGAGCCTTCGTCATGCGGAATGGCAGGGTTGTCAAAGCAACGAAGCACGTGGATGAGTGCGTCACAAAGACGGACATCTGCTAAAAGACTGTTGCCATTTCCTTGTCCGCCCTTGGCTAATCCCGGAATATCTACCACATCCAAATTGGCAAAAACCAACTTTTCCGCTTCAATAAAGGTGTTGATGTGCGTCAACCGCTCGTCAGGTACAGCGCACACACCGATATTGGATTTGTTGGTGGCAAAATCCGTAACTGCTGCCTTTGTGTTGGAGATGCAGTTGAACATGGTTGTTTTTCCTGAATTCGTCAGCCCGACGATGCCGCATTTCAATCCCATATCCGCAAACTTTAGAATCCTAAAACGATATCTTCCACATGGTCGATTTCGGGAAGATAGTGTTTGATGGTTTGTTCCACACCGTTTTTCAACGTCATTTTGGCATGCGGACAAGAGCCGCAAGCACCCTGGAGTTTTACTTTCACCACGTTGTCCGTTGTGAGTTCGATAAATTCAATATCGCCACCATCCTGTTGGAGGTATGGACGGATTTGGTCAATGATAGATACGACTTTTTGTTCTAAAGTAGGATTCTCCATTTGCATGAGGTTTGAAAAACGGCGGCAAAAATACAAAAAAAGCAATATGCGAACATGTAAAAAAATAATGTCTTTTTTGTATCTTTGCGGGCTTTTTACCAAAGCACCCGACAGGGGTGGATCTGAAAGTTAAATTAATTTTTAAGTATATGAATAAAAGTAAATTAGGACTCGATTTTACGCAGGTTGACGCTGCGAAACAATTAGCAAAAAATATCGCCGACCAGGTTCAGGAATTTGTGGACGGCTACACCACCGTGGCTGTGGAACGTACCCTCTGCCGCCTCATCGGCATTGACGGTATTGATGAAAACGGCGTGCCACTTCCTAATGTGGTCGTGGATTCCCTCCTCGAAAAGGGTGTCCTCAACCAAGGCGTGCTCTATTTTTTGGGCAATGCCATCCTTGAAACCAAAGAGGCCCCGCAAGCTATCGCCGAAAAGATTGCTGCCGGTCAATTGGACATCACCGCATTGAAACTCAACGACAAAGCAGCCATTGAAACGGCTATTCAACCGTACATAGATGCTTGCCTGACCCGCATCAAAGGCAATGTCGCCAAACGTAATGAATACCTCAACACCATCGGCGAAGGCCCGAAACCGTACATCTACGTCATCGTGGCTACCGGCAACATCTATGAAGATGTCGTTCAAGCACAAGCCGCTGCTCGTCAGGGCGCTGATATCATCGCTGTGATTCGTACTACCGGACAAAGTTTGCTCGACTACGTTCCTTACGGAGCTACAACCGAAGGCTTCGGCGGTACATTCGCCACACAGGAGAACTTCCGCATTATGCGTAAGGCCCTCGACGAAGTGGGCGAGGAAGTGGGTCGCTACATCCGCCTCTGCAACTACTGCTCAGGCCTCTGTATGCCGGAAATCGCCGCTATGGGCGCCCTCGAACGCCTCGATGTGATGCTGAACGACGCACTCTACGGCATCCTCTTCCGCGATATCAACCCGCAACGTACCCTCATCGACCAATATTTCTCCCGTATCATCAACGGCTATGCCGGCGTCATTATCAACACGGGTGAAGACAACTATCTGACTACCGCTGATGCTGTTGAAGCCGCCCACACGGTGCTCGCTTCCGACCTCATCAACGAGCAACTCGCTTTATTGGCCGCTCTTCCTGAAGAACAAATGGGACTGGGCCACGCTTTCGAAATGGACCCAATGCTTGAAAACGGCTTCCTTCTCGAACTCGCTCAAGCACAAATGACTCGCGAAATCTTCCCGAAGGCAACGTTGAAATATATGCCTCCTACAAAATTCATGACCGGCAACATTTTCCGCGGCCATATCCAAGACGCCCTCTTCAACATGATCGGCATCTGGACCAACCAGGGTATCCAATTGCTCGGTATGCCGACAGAGGCAATCCACACACCGTTTATGAGCGACCGTTACCTCTCTATTGAAAACGCTCGCTACATCTTCAACGATATGAAGAGCATTGGCGAAGAAATGGAATTCCGCGAAGGCGGTATCTGCCGCGAACGCGCTAAGACGGTCCTCAACAACGCTATCGAACTGCTGAAGCAAATCGTTGACGAAGGTCTATTCTCCGCTCTTGAAAAGGGTATCTTCGGCGATGTGAAACGTCCGATGAATGGTGGGAAGGGTCTTGCTGGCGTCGTAACTAAAGGCGACAACTACTTCAACCCGTTCGTGGAACTGATGAAGAACCGTAAATAAGGGGAACTGTTAGCCATTAGCTGTTAGCTTTTGGTAAGTCTCCTTAATTATCAATTATCAATTGACTATTGACATTGATAGTAGCTTTTTAAACCTTAAATTTCTTAAGCAAAGATGAAAATCAAATCCATATTATTGTTAGCATTGGTGGCCTTGTCCGTGATGACGGGCTATGCCCAAAAGGTTAAGGCTGAACCGAAGGATGAAAAAGCAGCCGTAGTCTATTTCTGCAGTGAAATCACTCCGGAAAATATTTTGAAACTCTACAATGCCTTGGGTGTTGACCCAAAAGGAAATATTGGTCTGAAGGTCCACTTTGGCGAGCCAGGCAACCAGAATTTCTTAAATCCTGATTTGCTGAAACCGTTGGTGGAAAAGGTGAAACCCACTTTTGTGGAATCCAACGTGGTGTATGTTGGTCCGCGTCGTCACACGGATACACACATTGAAGTAGCAAAGGAACACGGCTTCACATTCGCCCCTATTGATATTCAAGATGCCGATGGCGAAACGGTTTTCAAAGGCGATAAGAATTTCAAACATTGCAAGACAGTACGTGTCGGCAGTCATTTCGGAAACTATGATTCCTATATTATTTATTCCCACTTTAAAGGTCATGGCTCTTCTGGCTTCGGTGGTGCCATCAAAAATGTGGGTATGGGCATGGCTTCCCCTGGTGGTAAAATGGCTATCCATTCCAACATCTATCCAGTTGTAACCGATTCTAAAAAGTGCCTCAAATGCAACCGTTGTAGCCAAAATTGTCCGGGTAATGCGATTACAATTACAGAAAACGGACCTGTAATGGATACGACGAAGTGCCTGGGTTGCGCCAAGTGTTTGGCAGAGTGCCCGCTTCAATTGTTCCAACAAAATCATGCCAATTATACAGAATTGGCTTTTTTGGAAAAACTCGTGGAATATGCCAAGGTGATGAAGGATCAGAAACCAATGTACTACATTAATGTAATGGCTAATATTTCTTCTTTGTGCGATTGTGCGGTGCATGCACCGAAACCTTTCGTGGGTGATGTCGGCGCGGTGGCTTCTTTGGATATCGTGGCTATCGATCAAGCTTGCCATGACCTCGTTTCCATGGCGGCTGGTGAAAAAGAAACTTTCAAGAAAATCAACCACGTGGATGCACAGGCACAATTAGATTATGCTGAAAAGCTCGGTATGGGTACCACCAAATACATCCTCATCGATGTTGCCACTGGCAAGCAAATCACGTTGGAAGAAGCCATAGCACAACGCAAATAATTTAATAGTTTAATAACTTAATAGCTTAATATCTTAATAATGCAAAAGGACAATCTCCCAGTCGGCACCCGCGTTTCGCACGAGAAATATGGTGAAGGTATCATTAGTGAAAACAATGCCCTGACCTACAAAATCATCTTTGTGCGTGGAGGCGAAGTCGAATTCTCAAAGATGAGTGTGACGTTGGAAATTGTTGATTCGGTAGAAGCAGACGACGACCAACCCAAGTTGAATCTTCAGGAATTCGAAAAAGTACTGACGCATATTCTCAACAAATACAATGGCATTGAGCATAAGGCGGCGTTGGGCAAAAAATGGCAAGGTGGCACTATGGTGTTGCAACCAGCCAATACTGAGCTTAAACCTAAGGAGATGCCCATAGAAACTTTCTTCCATAAGATTGTGATGATGCGCGACCGTCTCCGTGTGCTCGAGCAGAACATCAATAGCAATGACTCCCTGACCGATGAGGAAAAGGTGAATCTGCAGCAATATATTTCACGCATCTACGGCAGTATGACCTCCTTCAACATCTTGTTTGAAGATAAAGAGGATTACTTCGTAGGGGCGAAGTGATGTTGGCTATTAGCTTTTAGCCATTGGCCATTAGCTGTTTAAACTTTAATAGAACTGTTCACAGTTCACTGATTACAGATAACAAATAACAAATTAATAACTTAACAATTTAATATCAAGATTATGAGTGGCGGTTTGTATTCAATGGATCAAAAAGATTTTGATCAGACCTTAGACTTGACCCGTGTAAAACCTTACGGTGACACGATGAATGACGGTAAAACTCAGTTGAGTTTCACCTTGCCAGTTCCTTGCGGCGACGAAGCTGTGGAGGCGGCTAAACAATTGATGAAAAAGATGGGTTTTGATAACCCTCAGGTGGTTTATTATAAAGAGCTGACCAATGGCTTCACATTCGTAAACTGCTATGGTGCTTGCACACATACGGTGGATTATTCTACGATTCATGTACCCAAGGTGGAATCCACCGTTTGGTCTATGCCCGAAACCGACCAATTCATTCGTGAACACATTGGTCGTAAAATCGTGGTGGTTGGTGCCAG
>JAZUEE010000179.1:0-17481 GCA_045639985.1 Bacteroidales bacterium | reverse complement strand
AAATAACCCTTAAACAATGTTGAAATGGCAAGTAAGAAAGAAACAAACACGGTTCCCAACGCGGTGCAGTGGCCGACCGTGAAGGCCGGACGCTTTGTGTGTTCGGACGGCACCGAATGGACAGACGGCTATCATGCCAGATTGCACCAGAGAACCCTGAACAACCAACAGTCAACCCCAAACAAGCAATAATATGGCAAGAAAAGAATTAAACGACATCAGCTTCATAAAAGGCAACGGCGGCATGGGCCGTCCGTCAGCCTCCAAGGACCAGGTCAGCGGTTTGATTTTCGGCGGATTCGGAGCGAGCGTGCTCACCTTCGGCAGCTCAGCCGGCAATATCAAGGGCTTCGATGCTACGGACAGCACTCCGTCGGCCTACATCCGCAGATTCACCTACGTGGAAGAGCTTGCGGACGCGGGCATCGTATGGACGAAGAGCGGCAACGGCTCCGGAACCAGCGGGGCGCTCACTGATGCCGAAAAGGCAAAGAACGCGCTGTACTACCACATCAGCGAGTTTTTCAGAATCAACCCGAACGGCACGCTGTACGTAATGGTGAAGGCCGGAGCAACGGCCGCTGCGGCTGCCGACTTGGAGACCGTCCAGGTGTATGCCGGCGGTGAGATCCGCCAGTGCGGCATCTTCAACTCCACCCTGCTCACGGCTTCAGTGCTTCAGACACAGCTTGCGTCTTTGGAAGCCGCCCACATGCCGATGAGCGCAGTGATCACCTATAACGGTTCCTCTGAAGAAATGAGCGACCTCACGGGTACCAACTCAAGCGTGGCAGCCGGCAACTGCAACGTGTCCATCCTCATAGGCTGCGACGGTGACGCTGATTTGGCTGCCGACCTCGGCGACTACGCCTTCTACGGCTGCATCGGCGCGTGTATCGGCGCGGTGAGCAAGGCATTGGTCAGCGAAAGCATCGCGTGGGTGGAGAAATTCCCGCTCGGACTCAAAGAACCCGCCCTGTTCAACGGCAATCTCATCAAGAACGTGTCCGTCGCAGACAGAGAACTGCTGAACGGCAACCGCTACATCTTCGTGGTGACGCACACCGGAGACGCGGACAACTACTTCAACGACAGCCACACCTGCGACTTAGACAGTTCGGACTATGCGTATATAGAGAACGAGCGCACGATTGACAAGGCGTGCCGCGGCATCCGTCAGAAGCTGCTTCCCCATCTCGGCTCACCGCTGAAGGTGAACGCCACTACCGGACAACTCAGCGTTGACACGGTGGCGTTCCTTGAAACGGAGGCCGGCAAGGCGCTGGAAGAGATGGAGAAGGCGGGCGAACTCAGCGGCTACAAGGCCGAAATTGATCCGGAACAGAACGTGCTGAGCACGGGCACCGTGGAAGTGGTCATCAAGAACGTTCCCATGGGCGTGATGCGCAAGGTGAACGTGAAAATAGGTTTCACAACTAAACTGTAAGAACTATGAACGGAATACCATTGATTAACGGTCACGAATACTGCTGGGCAGACATCGTGGTGAACATTTACGGGACCCCGATTACGGGAATTACCGGAATCGACTATTCAGACGACCAGGAGGTGGTGGACGTGTACGGTGCGGGCAGATACCCGGTGAGCCGAAGCAAGGGCCGCATCACCTGCACGGGCAAACTCTCCCTTCTGGCATCGGAAGTGAACGCCATTACCAAGAAGACTCCCAACGGGAGACTTCAGGACCTCCCTCCCTTCGACATCATTGTAAGCTACATTCCCGACGACGGCGGTGTGGTGGTGACGGACAAGATCCGCAACTGCCAGTTCAAGAAGAACGAACGTTCGTGGAGCGAAGGCGACACGAGCAAGAGCGTGGATCTTGATTTGGCCGTAAGCCACATCGAGTGGGGAAAATAACACCAAAACCTTTTTTTGATAATCGGACTGTGGGGGAGATTGAGTGAAATAGTTCTTGGTCTCCCCTCTTTTAAAACAGCATTGAAATGAATAAAGAAATAGCCATTACCGTGAGAGACGGTGAAAAAGAATACGGCTGCGTGTTGCGCCGTCCAGACATTCCCACGCTGAGCCGCGTGAACAAGCTGAGCAAGGCAGACGAAGTGCTTGCCGCCCAGGAACTGATTAAAAACTGCTGGGTGAGCGGTGACAAGGAAATCTTGGAAGACGCCTATATGATGATGGCGGCAGTGGGCCAGATGGGCAAACTGAGCGAGGGCATCACGGCCGAGATAAAAAACTGATAGCGGCATTCACCATAGGCGAGGACGACGAAAAGTCGGAGCTTATGAAGATGGGTGCCCTGATCAGAGCGAACCTCGGACTGGAACCGAAGGAACTGGATACGGAAAGCTTTGCGGAGGCCTATTGCCAGGCCGAGTGGTTAGAGCGGTTCAGACTGAGGAACCAGGCGGAGATGATAGCAGCGATGTTCGGCGGAAAGAAGAAAGGTTAGTACCAATCGTCTTTTCTTTTCAAACCCTCTTTGAAATTCAAAAACATCCCTACATATCCAAGGATTACCAAAACCACCAAAAGAATACCGAGTATCATAGCCGTTGTTTTTAAATTCGCAGCAAACATACAAAAAAAAACAATACGATGAGCAACAACGTAGTAGATTTTACGATAAACCTGAACGGGAACGCGGTAAGCGGGTCCGTGGAGCTGAAGGACACCATCCAGCAGCTGCGCGAATCGGTGGACAGGGCCGTGAAGTCGTTTGCCCAATTCGGCGAATTGGCCTCCGGGCTTGACGTGGTGACGGGCACGGTGGAGAAGGTGACGCAGTCATTCGGGAAGATGGTTGACTTGTCGATGAACTTCGAGCGGCAGTACGGCAATCTGAAGTCCGATATGGACCAGAGCGCCAAAGCCACCCGAGATGCCGCGAGTGCGATGGACGACTATGCGGAAAAGTGCGATGATGCGTCCACGGAGACCAAGGACCTGTCGGAAGATGTTCGCAAAGTGGCTGATGAAACCAGCCGGATTCCATCCGTTTTCGGAGGAATGTCAGAATCAATTGGCCAGCATATAGTCCACCTTGATTCATTGATCAATGTGATTGGCCATGTTTCCCAGGCGTTTTCCACTTTGGTCGGCACCTCGTTGGAGTTCGAGCAGCAGCAGGCCAATCTGAAGACGCTGCTGAACGGTGACGCACAGGCCACGGAGAACCTTGTGGGCAAGATACGCGAGTATGCGAGCGCGACGGTGTATGACCGCAGCGGCTTGGTGGAAGCCCAGAAGACGATGATGGCCTTCGGCTTGGATGCCGAATATGCCTTCGGGAAGCTGAAGAACATAGGCGACATTGCCTTGGGTGACAAGCAGAAGATGCAGTCGCTGGCTTTGGCGTTCTCGCAGATGAGCAGCACAGGCAAACTGATGGGTCAGGACCTCTTGCAGATGATTAACGCGGGTTTCAATCCGTTGGAGGTCATCAGCCAGAAGACGGGCAAGAGCATTGCCGAGCTGAAGGAAGAGATGGGGAAAGGCGCCATCAGCGCGGAACAGGTAGCGCAGGCATTCGAGTGGGCCACCGAAGAGGGCGGACGCTTCTACAAGGGAGCCGATACCGCTGCGGAAACCACCGCCGGCAAGATAGCCAAGATTCAGGACAACATCGACAACTTCAAGGTGAGCCTGTTCGAGGCTACCGGAGGACTTACGGCATACGTTGCGGAAGTCACAAAGATGCTGGTGCCTATCGGTCAGATTTCTCCATTGATAGCCGGAATATCATCAATGGTAAAGAAGGTAAAGGCTTTGGACTTTGCTGGAATGATGACGAAATGGAGGCACTCCGTCAACGGTGCGCGAATCAGCTTGGCGTTTATGCGCAAGGACATAGCCACGTGCAACATGGCATCTTTGGGATTCATCGGCAACACGGTGCGTGCTACGATGGCGGTGGGCAGATTTGCCACAATGGGGCTGTTCAACGCCCTGAAGGGCATTGGCGCGTACATCTTGTCGTTAGTGACGGGCGGAGCGGCCTCGAAGACGTTTGCTAATGTAGCCACGGCATCGTTCGCCCAGTTCGCACTGTCGGCCAAGGCCGCGTGCAAGGCGGTGGGCTTTGCCATCAAGAGCATTCCCATCATAGGCTGGATAGCCGCTGCGATAAGTGCGGTTGTGGGCCTCGGCGCACTGCTGTGGAACAGGAGCGAGAAGTTCAGAAAAGTGTTGTTCGGCGTATGGGAGGCCGTCAAGGCCGTGGCAAACAATGTGTTTGTGGTGTTGAAGACAGTGGTGCAGGTGGTATGGAGTATGATTCATCCGTTGTTCGTACGCATCGGCGAACTGTTTTCCCAAGTCAGAGAGAGGGTGCGCCCCATACTTCCCAAGATCCGCACATTCGCATCCAAGGCGCTGCAGGTAATAGTCACGGTGGTGAAGGTGGTGACCGCCGTTGTTGGCGGCATAGTGGGTGTTGCGGTGCTCGTGATAAAGGGAGTCATCAGTGTCCTACTCAAATTCCGTGAAAAGGTTGTTGCCGTTATCACACCGATCAGGGATTTCTTCGGAAATCTCGGCCAGTCCGTCGTCGGAATTGTCCGTCAGGATATAGAAGGGATTGTGGGATTTTTCCAGAAGATGTATGATAGAATCGCCGGAGTGTTTTCCAAGATAGGGAACTTTGTCGCACAGGTATGGTCGTGGGTGTCGAATACGGCAGGCTCCATCTGGAACAATATGATTGCCAAACTGGGTGGTGTGGCCACCTGGATAAAGACTAAGATGGTGGATCCCATCCGCAATGCGTTCACCCGTCTGTGGAATATTGTGAGCGGCGTGTTCGACAAGATTCTGAACAAGTTGGGTAGGCTGTTCGCACCCATCCGCGAGCTGTGGAACAAGGTCTTCCCCAAGGACAAGATGAGGGATGTGTCGAGCGCTTACAGTGCAGGGGCGAAAAAGGGTTCCGAATCGTGGAAGAGGGACAAGGCGTCCAAGGAAGAAAAAACCGCTCTGTCAGGAGACGTTGACACTTCAAAGGTCACGGAGGTTATCGGCAAGGTGTCTGTTTCTGGAGAGGAACCAACCACCAAGTCTGGCAAAACCGCCAAGGGGCTGAAGGATGGCGAGATGGGCAAGACCGCAGGCGTTACAGCCGGCAAGGCCCAGCAGATCACCATCAAGTTGGAGAATATGGTGGGCACGATGAACTTCAACGGCAGTCTCCAGGAGAAAGCCTCCGACGTGGAGGCGAGACTCACGGAGATGATGGCCAGGATACTGGGCATGGCGGAGACGGCGGTGTGATATGGGTTTAAGGTTTAAAGTTTAAGGTTTAAAGTATGGGAGTGGAAAGAATAGTGATAGCATCGGCGGCTACGGCGGCCAAGTATTCCGGAAAGGTGATAGACGGTGTGTCATCGACTCCGTACCCTCTTGTGAACGAGGATGTCTATGGCAGGGACATCGTGGTTCCTCTGACGCTGAGAGGAAGCAAGGACCAACTGTCGTTCAAGGAGGCGGTGGTGAACGTTAACCGCAGCCGGAACATCGTGGCCACGCCCGTGCTGAACGGTCGCGGCACCGTGAAGGAGATGATTACGGAGGGCGACCTGGACCTTACCATCACATTGGCGGTGGTGAGCAACACAGCGGCTGGCGACTATCTTGACGATTCGGTGGTATCATACGACACGTATCCGTATAACGGCGTGGAGCGTCTGCGCAAACTGTTGGACGAGCCGGAACGCCTGGACGTGGTGAGCGACTTTCTGAAGCTGTTCGACTTAGACGGGGGTGATTTCGGGATTGTGGTGAAGAGCTACATCGTACACCAGGACACGCATCTGAACCGACAGGTGTTCGAGATCCAGGCGGTGAGCGACTATGACTACGAGCTGTTGATTGGGGAGTAGGTTTCAGGTTTCAAGTTTCAGGTTTCAGGTTTCAAGTTTCAGGAATATGTTTAGATTGAGTTGGGATATAAAGATTGGCGACTACCGGGTGAAGACGCTGAAGGGGTTGAAGATCACGACCTCGGTGCTGAACCTTGCCGACACCGCCACCATAGAGTTTCCGGGACAGTATCTGCGGAACTGGGTTAAGGTGGAGGACAAGATTCACGTGGGTGACGCCGTCTGCATCAGACTGGGCTATGACGACCGTCTTGAAACGGAGTTTACCGGCTATTTAAAGCGCATTTCAAGGGACAACAATTCCTTGGTTTTAGAGTGCGAGGACGCACTCTACCTGTTGGACAGGAGTGTGGAGGACAAGGAATACAAGACGGTTTCGATCAAAGAGCTGCTGACGGAGATCCTGCACCAGATTGACCCGTCGTTCGAGGTGAGCTGCGACTTCGATTTCACCTACGACAAGATGGTGGTGTTCAAGAGCACGGCATTGGACGTGCTGAAGAAAGTACACGAGGACACGAAGGCCAACATCTGGTTCGAGGGCAAGACGCTGCACGTTCATCCGGTGTATCAGGAACGGACGGGCGAAGAGGCCGTCATCTACGACACGGAGATCAACGTCCAGAGCAACGAACTGAAGTGGAAGGATGAGAGAGATAGGAAGGTGATGGTGGAAGTCAACTATGTGTCTCCCAACGGCAAACTTCTAAAAGAAAATTATGGCGTTGGCGGAGGTGACAAAATAACAAAATATGTCGGCGTGAGCGATGAGTCGAGTTTGGCGAAGTCAGCCGAAAACGAATACAAATTATGGAACTACAGCGGATATGAAGGAAGTTTTACGGGATGGTTGGTTCCAGTGGTAAAGGCAGGAGGAAGCGTACGCCTGCGGGATAAGGAGAGGCCGGAAGGAGTTTACTACGTCACTGGCGTGGAAATAGAGTTCGGCCAAAGTGGGGCGAAAAGAAAGGTCACGCTGGGGAGAAGACTGGGTTAGCGTTCGAAATTTCCCCAACAGCCGGCATCGGAACGGTTGGGTACGAACCTTATGGTACAGTCTTCGTGTTCTTTGACAAAACGGATGGTGAATTTTGCTTTGGAACGGTCTTTTACGAAACGCCATTCTCCGCAATCCTGCGGTTTATCAGTGGCTTTATAGACCCACACAGTCGCATAAATGTCTGAAACGACCTTGACTTCTATGTCAACAGGTTCTTTGGGGTCGGTTTCCACAAAGACGTCTCCATAAGCGTAAAATTCGCTTGTCACACTGGCATAATAACGTGTGACCTTGCATCCGTCAAATTTAATTCTCTGGGCGAAAGAGACGCTTAGGGAGAGCATAAGCAAGAAAACGACCGAGAGTTTTTTCATAGCGGAAAAATTTTCGACAAAGATATAAAAAAAATGGAATCGCTGAGCGAGATAAAGAAAAGCATACAGAAAATGTCATCCGTCAATCGGAAGTGCAGCATCTTCACCGCCAAGGTGGAGCGCGTGGACGGAGAGGTGTGCGAGGTGACGTACGAGGGTTTGCGCCTCACGGGCGTACGCCTGCGCGCCGTGGTGAACGGTGAGGAGAGCGGCGTTATGCTGACTCCGAAAGAGGACAGCTATGTAACGGTGGCCGACCTTGCGGGCGATATGACGCAGCTGGTGGCGATAGGGTTCAGCGAGGTGGAGCGTGTGGATGTTACCGCCGGCGGCGAGATACACCTGAACGGGGACAGCTTCGGCGGATTGGTCAAGATTCAGGAACTGGTTGGCTACCTTCGGAATATTGTGACTACATTCAACAGCCACACCCATACGGTTGCAGGCAACGTGACCGCATTCCCATCGCTGTACATGAACAATATCGATGCCGGCGCATTAGAGAACAAGAGAATAAAACACGGAGACCGATGAGAGGAATACTGACAGACGACAACGGCAATTTGATGGTTCGCGGAGGACATCTGGCCATCGGCGACAACAGGATGCAGTGCGCCCAACACCTTATCGGCGCGCATACCGGGGAGTACAAGCACGCCCCGCTGTTGGGTGGAAACGCCCGGAAGATGGTTTCCGGCGCTGCGGACCCGTTCTGGGCCGGGGAGGTGAAAGGCCAGCTGAAGCAGTGCCACATCGATACGGCATCGCTGCGCGTTACCGGGAACGGAATAGAACTTGAAATAAACAACTGATATGGCAAGAACTATAAAAGAGATAGCCGACGGTATGAAGTCGGACTTTGTACGCAACGAGACGTTGCGAGACCTTTACGACATCGTCGGATACAATTCCGATATGACGAACGAGGAGGCGGTGGAGCTGTATGACGGCAATTTCAACGCGGTATGCGTGGAGACGTGCCTTCTGTTCGTGGTGGCAGCCTGCGCGTCAGCCGTAGAGAACATTTTCGACTGGTTCCGCGTGGATGTGAGCCGCATGATTGACGGTGAGCGCTATGGTCATACGGGCTGGTATGTGAACGCGGCGAAGCGTTTCCAATACCAGGACGGTGACGGAACGGACTACCAGTTGGATGTGACCACCGGCGAATACGCGGTGGAGGATGCTGACGCGCGAATCATCAAGCACGCCTCCTGCGAGGAGAGCGGGTTCGGTGTGCGCCTGAAGGTGGCCAAGGAGGAGGACGGAGCGCTCGCGCCCCTGACCTCGGACGAGAAGAGCGCCTTTGAAAGCTATATCAACCGGCTGAAGCCGGCGGGCGTTCCCGTTCACGTGATCAGCAGACAGGCGGACGTGCTGAAGCTGAAGATGGCGGTGTATTACGACCCCATCATCTTCAGCGGCGCCACGGCATCCGACAGGGTGAAGAGCGTGATTGGCGCGTACCTGAAGGATATCGAGTTCGACGGGGAGTTTGTGGGTATGGAGATGGTTGACCGCATTCAGGATATGCCGGGCATTGAAATCGCGGAGGTGCTGGAAGCGTGGTTCAAACACGCAGGCTACGACTACGCGCGGATGGAGAACGATGTGCGCCATATTCCGGATGCCGGGTATATGGTTTTGGCCGACGATTCGGATTTGGAAATCAATGTCTTCAGTCGATAAAACAGTTACGATATGGGCATATACGACATCAACTTCAGAAAGTTTGCGAACGGTCTGCTTCCCATAGCGCTGCGCGGCAGCGTGAAGGAACTCGCGGTTGTGCTGTGCGGTCCGTTCAAGCGGATGCACGCCCGGTTCAGAAGGTTCCGTTCGGAAAGGCTTTGGTATATGGGCTACAACGGAACGGCGGTGAGCATGGAGGCCATGCTGAACGACTACTTCCGCGACGAAGTGGCGCAGTTGGCCGGCGGTAACCGGATACTGGTGTGCGACGGCGCGTCGGTAAGCCGAACGCTGGTATATCCCGAGGCCGAGCAGCTCCCGCTGATGGTCGGCACCGTTACGATAACGCCGGCATCCGTATGGGGCGCGGTACCGTTCGTGGTGAAGGTGCCGTCGGAACTCCAGGGCGACACGGACATCTACAACAGCATCGACCGCTTAGTAAGAATCTTCAAATTGGCAGGAACCAAACACACAATAGAATATTATGGATAGACTTTTGAACATCAGTAGAAACGGAGGATTCCCACTGTGTGCGGAATCGCTCGAAATCCTGGCGAACAACGCCGCAATGACGGAAGAGCTGCTGAAGGCGATACCGATAGAGAACCGCACGGCTGTATTCTTCAAGGGCAGGAAGCACGTGCTGTACTGCCTTGACGGAACCAACGGGATTGCCCTGGTGACCGGTTTGATACCGAGCGACCTGAGCAACTGCAAGCTCACCGTCACCAATACGACGCACGATGTGGAGGACGGGGACGGGAACACCTATCCGTCCGTCTATGAGACGACCACTGCGGGCGTGTCGGCGGCCACCGACGCGTCAGACCGGTGGAAGTTCATGGATATGGGCGACGTGCTCGCCACCAACATCTGGGAAGACCACCTGCCCGCGTTTGCGAGCGGGTTGGCATCAGCCACCTTGTCCAATGGCGGATTCAATGCAGCCCCCACCCTTTACGGCACGAACAACAAGCTGAAGAGCAACGGCGACGAGCTCCGTATGCGCTTGCGCATATCCGTCAATCTGAAAGTCAGAACAAACACGGTGCTCCACATCCCGTTTGCCAACGACCTCGGAGGGTACTTCCGGGTGAACGCCAACCTGCAGCGGGTCGGTGCCGAAGGAAACCATCTGCTGAGAGGTTATATCAACAGCAATGAAATGGTGTTTAACCTCGGGCGACTTGCAGAAGAGGAAGGATGGGTGGGAAGTACGCCCAACGAGGTATGGGCCGATTTGAACGCAGTGCTATTCATTAACGAGGAATTTGTGCTATGGTAGGCAGGGACAGACAGAGTATGGCGGACTGCGCCCTTGAGACGAAGGGAAGCGCGGAAGCGGTATTCGATATGGCAAGGCGTTCGGAGCTGTCGGTGAGCGAAGACGTGAAAGGCACCGTTCTCGAATCCGGGTATGCCGAAGACGCGAAGGTGACCGAGCGGTACCGCAGTCGCGGAGTGAAGCCGGCGTGCGGCGAAGAGACATCGTCCGATGTTCTGACGACGGAGGACGGCAGCGAAAACATATTAACCAACAACAACGAAACTATAGAGTATGAAGTTCAGTGATTTCACAGTAAAGCGCCTGTTGTCATCCGGCGACTACCTGGTAGGCTATGACGAAGACGGCAACAACATACGCATCAGCAAATCAGACCTGGCAAGCGCGTTGGCATCGAGCGTGCAGGCGCAGAGTGTGCAGGTTCAGTATTCCAGTAACGGCAACACGTGGCACTCCACGTACGCGAGCGGTGACCGCTATATGCGCATCAAGGCGGGCAGCGGCGCGTGGAGCAGTGCGATATCGATAGCGGTGAGCGCGTACGACATCTGGCTGTCGGAAGGGAATGTGGGCACGAAGGAGGACTTTCTGTCATCGCTCAAGGGCGAAGACGGGGCAGGCGTGGAAGAGTCTGATTTGGACATTTCGAGAATCGGCGGATATACGGAACTTCTGTCCGGAATCGGCGAGGCGATTTCCAGTTCCAAGACGGAGCTTGTGTCCCAAATCAAGGAGGAGCTTACCGACGAATTGGAGAAGCAGTACTCGAAAATGCAGCTATCGGATATGAAGGAGGTGAAGTCGTTGGCGGAAGACGACAAGCTCACCATCGTCACGGACAGCGGAATGCGCAAGATAAGTATAGACAGCCTTGCGGGGAATATAGCCAACAAGCTCACCGAAAGCAAGATTGTGAGCGGAGGCGGCGGCAAACCGCTCACCGCCGCCGTGCAGGTGAAAGTGACCGACTGGGAGAGTACGGAAGACGGCTACATTGCCACCGTCAACCTGCCCGGTATGACCAAGAACGCCCTCGTGCAGGCATCCGCAGCGCCCGAATCTATGGAGGTGTGGATGGACACGCCGTTCTATCTTGGCGAAGTGAAAGACAACGCCGTGGTGCTCTACGCGGAGGCCGTCCCGTCCGAAACCATCGAATATAACCTCTTATACTGGAAATGATGATCATAAACAGCAACACGACCCCCAGACGAAACAGGGAAGGCCTCATCGTCAACGACCTCAAGAAGCCTACGCAGACGGTGCTGCCAGACAGCTCCGTACTCGACCGCCAGGACGAGGGTGACAAGCACTTCGCCTACGAGTGGCGCAAACCGGTCACCAAAATCAGAATCAACCACAATCTTGACAAGCGTCCCTCCGTGACGGTCATAGACACGGCGGGCAACGAACTGTTGGGGGACATCGAGTATAACGACGAGCACAACCTGACAATCATATTCAGTGCGCCCGTGCGCGGAACAGCATATTTGAATTAAGGATATGTACCCGAAATCGAGATTTCGGGTACATATCAAGATAACAACTTAAAAAAAAGAATTATGGCAAAGAAAGTACTGACAGACCTTGATCTGAACAAAAACGAGCTGCAGAACGCGGCGATACAGAACCTGTCAACGCCTCCGTCCAACCCTGTGGATGGTCAGGTGTATTACAACACCGGCGACAAAATATCCTACCAGTGGGTGGGCGACCGCTGGGCTCCGCTTGGCGGGGACCCCTCCGCCAACGCCGTCACCGTGGAGGAGGCGAGCAGCAGCGGCACCTATCTGAAGAAATACGTCGTGAAGCAGAACGGCGCGCAGGTGGGCGTGACCATCGACATCCCCAAGGATATGGTGGTGCAGTCTGGTAGCATCGTCACCGGCACGTGGTCTGGCGGCACGTTCACCCCTGACCAGACACAGCCGGGAACAGGTCCCGACAAGGCGCTCAAACTCGTAGTGGCCAACCAGACGGCTCCCATCTACATCAACGTGGCGGACCTCGTGGACGCATACACTGCGGGAACTGGCGTGAGCATCAGCGCCGCCAACGCCATCAGCATCGTGCCGGCCACGGCAGCCGCACTGGGCGGTGTGAAAATCGGCGCGAACATAACCGTTGCCGCCGACGGAACCGTCAGCATATCGTCAACCAACATAGTCCAAGCCCTTGGCGCGCAGCAGGCCAACAAGGTGTTTGCCGGCCCTGCCAGCGGAAGCAACGCGAATCCGACGTTCAGAAGCCTGGTTGCAAACGACATACCCGCACTGGCATACGCCAAGACAACATCTATCGGGAATCCGGCGCTGACATCCTCGAACGGCGTATGCGTGTGGACGATAAGCAACATCGGCGTCAGTACCAAGAACTGCAACGTGACGATCATGGACGGGCAAGGCGACGAGGTGATGTGCGAGGTGAAGCACGCATCACACCAACTCGTCATAACCATCAACTCCGACAGCAATATTGCGGCAAGCACCTATTTTGCAATCATAACCGGAATGGCATCATGACGAAATTTCTAAACATATCACGCGACAACACGTTGGGAGGAAACAGCCCATCCCACGATGCCGTGTCATCGCAGCGCGCCATCAAGGAGTATGTGGACGGCAGGGTGGATCGGCAGACGACGGTGGAGGAGGTGAGTGCGAACACCACCCGCCATCTGCAGTTCGGCAAACAGAGGCACCTGCATATAGTACATGTCGTTGGCGGAGTGACAACCCTAAATATAGAGGTAGATACGGATGTCAATCTGACACACACCGTCATTGTCGACAACACGGAAAATTCGTCATCGCTCAAAGTGACAGTGACGCGCATCTACCACAAGGGAAGGTATTGCAAAACAGTGTACTGCAATTCGCTGTACTTGGGACTCAGTAACGGATCCGCACCGGGGAGTGTGGGCAAAATACGAATAACGGCAGACGAAACCAACGGAGGAAAGGTCGCCGTTGTGGAAACACGGGGAGACATGTACAGACCAGAATTATGATCAGAATAACCGCCAACGGACAAGAGCTGGTTCTCTACCGAGGCACCACGCTCAACATTGAGAGCACAGACCAGGTTCGCCTATTCCTACGGACGCGTTTTGACTGTTGCCGCGGGCGGAAGCGCCAAAATACGAATCACGGTGTTCGAGCTTGAAAGAGAAGTGCGCGCCGTAGCGGAGTGGAGAAACGATTTCAAAAGAACAACCAATTAACCACCATTTAAAACCATAATCAATGAAACGAATACGAATAGGAAACGATGTCCGAGTCAACTGGACAATATCGAGAAGCGGACTGCCGGAGGATTTCTCCGACGCGTCCGTTCTCGTGCAACTGCTGGACGCCAGAGACAGGGCCGTACCAATCCAAAGCAGCATTGCTGGTAATATCATCTCTGTTCTATATCAGGGCAAGGACCAGAAAACCGTCGGTCGCTACAAACTCGTCCTTGTTGAAAACAAAGGGGAGGCCTCCATGGCGACCATAGACCACGCGGACGCTTTCGAGCTTGTTCCAGAATCAAGGATGGCCGCAGGCTGCTCCTGTATGGATGTTGACCTTTTCAGCAACATCGAAGCCGGCATTCCGGGCACAAAGGGAGAGGATGCGAAGATCAACGGCCATAACGCCGTAGAGATTGTTGCCGGCGAGAACGTGGAAATACACCAGGAGGGGAATGTGCTGACCATAGGTGCGACAGGCGGCGGCTCGAAGCCGTATCAGTCGCTTGCCCGCAGGGACGAATATCTGTATGAGATCACGTTTGCACAGTTGCCGGACTATATACCGGCCAATGCCGCTCCCATTGGGGGCTGCACGTCTTTCGTCCGCAACGGCAGGCTATATAGGAATCTTGATTGGAAGTATGACGATACTCCGTCGTTTATCGTAAGAACCAAGGATTTTGACGGCATGGCGTTCAACAGCGCGGTCAACGACTCTTCAATGTCGGACACCGCGCTCGGCCAACTTCCGTATATGGTCGTTGACGGCGTGAACAGACACGGCATTATGGGCAGCGTGCACGTGCTCTACAACGACTTCGACTGGCACGGTGACGGCAATATCCCGCTCACGAAGGTTATGTACGAGATTTTGACCCGCGTGACTTCGATGCAGAGCATACAAAGCGAATTGTCGCCCATAATTGGCGACATCGCTACAACTCCTGCATTGGACGCGGCGGAATACCTGTTGCAGTTCGTCATCACGGACGGCGTTACATCATACGTGCTGACGCCAACATCCGACGGCTACGAGCTGGTTGATATTACCGCCAATCCCAAACTCGCCAACTTCAAGTGGGTGGCCGATGCGGAAGTGGAGCGCGATGCGGTGAATATGCAGCTTCGCCCAACGGGTGTGGAGCGATGGAACCTGATCGGTGAAGACACAGAGTTGTCGGACCTCCGATTCACCAAGTGCTACGAATCAGCAGACAGACTGTCGGAGTTCGTCGGTATTGACGATACAACGAAAGACAGCACGGATGCGGAACTCACAACTGTCTATAATCTCGCACATACCGCATACTCGACACGCACGCGCAACGGCCAGCTTTGGCAGACGATGCACAGCGTTGTGTATGGGGCGAACGGTATGGAGAACCTGTGGTGCCAGGAGAAATGGGACAAGGATTATGTGGCGCAAAGCGGCGGTGGCGGAGAACAGGTCAACTCCGACTGGGAGGCGACCTCGGGCAAGGCTGAGATATTGAACAAGCCGTTCTATTCCAAACCCGGCAACAAGGTTTTCGAAATCAACGGGGAGACGGCGTTCCTGATGGATTTTAATTCTAACATGTATAATTGGCGGTATGGTTATCATTCGATGGTGCTGCCGTGGTCGCTTAATACGGATGTCACTGTGACTATAGACGGTCATACCGTCAATACCCAATTGCATTCCGGTATTATTTCTGATGAATGGATGATGCCGTTAATCGGCAATCTTGAAGCTGCAAGAGCAATGCTTTGTTTCTTTTTAAGCAACTCGTATGAAAGTGATATACCATTTACAACGGATATATTTGACATAAAGGCATTGCTTGAAAAAGGCGAACCTTTGTTTATGGGGAATTTTATTCCTGATGGTGGTGTTCCATTTATAGTAGTTAATACGAATGTCATTAATGTTGATTCCGAATCTTCCATTACCATAGATATCAACGGGCATACGCAGACTGTCGGTATTGGACAATCAATTACAGGAGAAGATTTTGAAGGTCTTGCTTTTTGTATTCTTGATTCGCTGATACTCTATCCGGAGATTCCGGCCTGTGACGTGTATTTAGACGGGGAAGTAAATCATTTGAAATGTATGCCTTCCGATTTGAATGGGGTTTTTGTTTCAGAAGGTCCGGTTTTGACAACACCGTTGTATATTAATGAACTCGGTGGCAGCGGGTTTTTACCCCTTTTTATCGTTCAAGGTATTTGTTTGTTGATTGCAGACCGAAATCCAACCTATGTGCATAGTGTTTCTGTGTATAGTGGAGACGTAAGGACTGCATATTTTGAGAGTGTTGTTTCTTTTGAAGAGTGTTCTGATGGTGTTTTCGAAAGCTTAATTCTGGCAGAAGCATTTGATAAAAATGTGTATTTTGCTTCCGGCGATTCTTTACAGCGTTATGTCCCCGAAAAAAAATTATTATGGAGGGAAAGCATCGGAAGCCGGGAAGCTTTTGGATATAAAATCAGCACTGCGCCTCAAAACCTGGCGTTTGAATCGTTAGAATTTGATTCACCTGTATCATTATGTTCTTTTACAGACACAATTAACCGCAATCCCATTGCAATTTACGAGTGTGACGAGAAACTGTTGCCGTCGCACAGTGTGGTACACGAGCGCCAGCGGGCAATACTTGATGATTATGCGGGGGTCGTCAGAATCGAGCACCCCGGGGAGGCGGTGCTGTTCGGAACCCACTTCAGATTAGGTGATATTCCTATTGTGTCCTATTGCGGGAATTTTGTGGATGTGCTTGGTACGGATGAGGATTCATTTGACGGCAATCCATACAATGGAATCGTTTTCACTCCTGTTGACAGAGACACCGTGATCGCCAAGCGTATGTTTGGGATTAATGATGAATGTACACATATGCATTTGGGCACAAATCTGATGCCCATGACATTCACAACTTTTGTCGATGATGGCAGAAACACGCCGTCAAGAATTAAAATAGTGTCATATAAAACAACGCCTCCGAATATACAGTATTGTCGTGATCTGGATCAATATGATGAAGTGTTAGGAGAATATGTTGTTAGGAACAACTGGGTGGATTTGAAGTTTCACAAGAACGCTGACAACCAATGGGAAAGTGAAGAGCTTGCTATTTTCAGCAAAGAAGTATCTGTAGATGGTGATAACACTATTGTTAAAGGCGACATTAGTTTCAGAGGTGAAAATCCTAACGGATTGACAGAAATAGTTGACGGTGAGCATAAGACCACGAGATTCGTCATCGAAGGCGAATGTGTTGTATATGGATCTCCGCTAACACTATTGAGTGCGGATTTAAGCGTGTCGTCTGTTCCGTATGCCGGGTTTGAATCCTTGTTTGAAGATTGTTCGGGCATTGTTGGGGCATATTTTGATCTTATGTGTCTGTCAGCCGATTCCTACGCTTTCTACAGAATGTTTAAAAATTCTGGCCTCGAATTTTATAGCGGTGGAGATTTTATTGTATGGATTGAATCTGAATATTGTGGCGATTTCGCATTTGCCGAAATGTTTGAGGGAAGTAATATCACGTATCTTGATTCTGCGCCGATTTCTTGTGTAAATTCAGCATACAGAATGCTTGCGAACTGTGTCAACCTTCAATATTTTTGCTTGAATAACATCCCGATGAAGGACTCCTATAAGGAGATAGCGGCAGGATGTTCCAATCTGCAGGAAGTATATCTTTACGAAGATTTTATTAATTGGTGTGATGGTGTAGGTACTAAAGATTGGCTGAAAGACACTCCTACCACAGGCATCCTATATTGCAGCGATAGACTCGGCACTGACGAGACAATAGAAAGAGGTGCGGACTACTGTCCTGAAGGATGGACGGTTGTCAATTCAAATAACAATTAAATTCAAACAAAATGAGAGAAAAACATTATTACATTAAAGAATCAGGCAACCGAAAATCATTGGTTGTCAGCTACAAGGCTATTGAAAGTGAAGGATACGTTGAACTGACGCAGAAGCAGATTGATTTTTTACTTGAGAATCTATCTGCAACTACTGAGGAGATTGA
>JAZUEE010000178.1:0-3417 GCA_045639985.1 Bacteroidales bacterium | reverse complement strand
TGATACGACCCTCTGACAACCATTGGTATCCGTTGTTAGAGGGCCGATATCGTATAAAAAAGAATTATTATTCTACAACTTTCAATTCCTGCATCAGGTTTTGGGCATTGGCCATCTTGTCAATGATGAAGAGCAGGTAGCGCATATCCATACAGATGGTTCGTTGCACCTCGTTCTCGAAGGAGAGGTCGCCGCTCATGGCTTCCCAGTTGCCATCGAAGGCCAGACCGATGAGGTTTCCGTTGCCGTCGATGACTGGGCTGCCGGAGTTGCCGCCCGTGATGTCGTTGGTGGTAATGAAATTGACAACGAGGTCACCGTTTTCGTTGGCATAGCGACCGTAGTCCTTGTTTTCCCACAACTTGATCAATTCCTGAGGCACATCGAACTCCCAGTTGCCAGGCACATACTTGGCCATCACACCGTCCAAGGTGGTAATATAGTTGTACGTGACACCATCGGCAGGCTCGCAGTCTTGCACGCTGCCGTAGGTGAGACGCATCGTGAAGTTGGCATCCGGATAGAAATTGCGGTCTTTCTGCATCTCCATCAAACCCTTCATATACAGACGTCTGGCGCGTAAGTCGTTGACGCTGTTAGCCGCTTGTCTTAAAATGTCCATTGAATGGAAGATGTCCATCATCAAAGCATAAATGGGATCTTTTGACAAGGATTTTGGGTTGTCCAACCAGGCGTTAAGTTTATCTTGATCCACGAAGATGGATTTTGCGAAAGCATTATCTACAAATGCAGTGAAGTCGCCGCCGGTCTTGTCACCCACCTTTTTGATGGTGGCAGGTAGTTGATCAGGATTGACATCTTTGTAGAAGAGATTTAATAAAGCGATGGTCACGTCGCGGTCGGTTTCTTTGTCATAATCTTTGAAATAGCTATCTGCCGCTGCTTTTAGACTTTTGGTGAGTTCGTTGATTTCGTCTTTGTCAGCGCCGCCTTTCATGGCACCTTGTATTTCTTCGAATCGGATGGAGAAAGTGACGGCTTCGCTGCCGCGCAAGCCGGCTTCGCGATGGTAGATGATGGCTTTTTTGAATTTTGCCTGATGATTCCAGTATTGGTCTTCTTCATCGAAGATGTCAGCGTATTGCGCTTTTCTGCTTTCGTCGGCATTCACCCAATTGCGGAAAGCTGATTCTTGTTCGATGCGTTTTTCAACCACCTTGTTGCGTTGCAACTGCTTGATTTGGCCGATGTAGTATTTCCAGTAATTGCTGACGCTGGCCTGTTTGGAGGCGTATTTGATGAATACGGCCTGGTCGGCATCCATGTGTTTGCGGTATTGCTCCAACTTGGCGGTACGGCAGGCAACGATGGCTGGACCTTCTTGCTCGATTACATTCTTGACATCCCCGGAAGAGGAGTAGCGGTTGGTGGAGCCAGGATAACCCATAATCATAGCGTAATCACCTGGTTGCACGCCCTTTAAAGAGATGGGCAGGAAATGTTTGGATTTCATCGGGATGTTGTTCGGACTGTACTCGGCAGGTGTGCCATCCGGAGCCGTATAGACGCGGAAAATGCAGAAATCGCCCTTGTGGCGCGGCCAGGTCCAGTTGTCCGTATCGGCACCATACTTGCCGATGCCCCAAGGTGGACAAGCCACCAATCTCACATCCTTATAAACATCGTATATAAATAATATGTATTGATTGCCGTGGTAGAATGGGATGATTTCCACTCTTACATCACGATCGCCTTTGCGGTCGTTGATGATCTTGTTTTTGTTACGCCTGATGATTTCGGCGCGTCCCCATTCGGTTGGACAGGTGGTGGTGCCAAATAACATTTCTTCTGTAACGTCTTCAATGTGGTTTAAAAAGGAAACGGTGAGTCCTTCGTTGGAAAGTTCCTGGTCTTTGCTGTAAGCCCAAAAACCATCTTGAAGGTAGTCGTGTTCTACGGAGGCGTGTGTTTGCACATAACTCAAACCGCAGTGGTGGTTGGTGAGCAGCAAACCTTCGGGGGAAATGAGTTCGCCGGTGCAGCCGCCACCAAATTGGACGATGGCATCTTTCAAGCTGGGTTGGTTGAAGCTGAAAATCTGTTCTGCCGTCAACTTGCAACCTAAGCGTTGCATGTCCGCAAGGTTTTGACCGTTAATGGAGTAGGGAAGCCACATCCCCTCATCGGCACGCGCGCCCACTACAATCGTAATCAATACGATGAATAAGAGGTTGATTTTCTTTCTCATAATTACGATATTTTAGTTCTTATATATTATCCTGAGAATTTGAAGCGGCAAAGGTACGAAAATAAATGTGATAATGTGGTAATTCGATAATGCAGTACAGGGCAAACGCACCAAATTTTTAGTTGGCACGAGCGTGGAGTCGTCGTTTTCACCATACGGCGAATCATAATAGCTGGTTGTCTCCGATTCGGTTTTGGCAACAAGTCTCGTGTCAAAAGGCGCTAAAAACCAATATAAATATTTATCCTTCAAAAAGTTATCAACAATTTCATTAAGTTGTTAACAATTACTGATTTTATTGTTAATCGTATTTGATTTTTTACTATATTTGCCGACAAATCAATAATTTAACACCTATGAAGGAGACAGTTGCAGACAGTTTTGCGGACATAGAGGATCCGCGCGTACAGGGCAGGGTGCTGCATCCGGCCGTCAACATCTTATACATCTCGATTGCCGCCGTGCTGTGCGGTTTCAGAGGTTGGGAGGACATAGAGGACTTCGGGGAGGCCCTGCTGCCTTTCTTCTCAGAGCGGCTCGACATGTCAAACGGCGTGCCGAGCCCCGACACGCTGAACAGGTTCTTCCAAATAATAGACCCGGACAATTTCCAGCGGTGCCTGCCGCGGTGGGCGGCCGCCGTAGAGGGAGACGGGGACCTGAGGGGGCAGACCGTCAGCATAGACGGCAAGACCATCCGCCTCGCCAGCAGGATGAGCGCGGACGGGCTCCCCGTGCACGTGGTCAGCGCGTGGGCCAGCGACAAGGGCATAGTGATAGGCCAGGTGGGGCTGGAGTGGCAGGAGGACGGGGACAAGCAGGAGAACGAGATACTGGCCATACCCAAACTGCTGGACAATCTGGACGTCGAGGGCGACGTGGTCACTATCGACGCCATCGGCACTCAGACGGCAATAGCGGAGAAGATCGTGGAGAAGAAGGCCGACTACATACTCAGTGTGAAAGGGAACCAGCCCACCCTGCTCGCAGATACGGAGAGGTACTTCGCCAACCATCCGAGGCTTGAGGGCGAGGAGACCATAGACTTCGGACACGGAAGAATAGAGGTCCGGAAATACTACGTGTCCGACGACCTGTCGTATCTGGCAGACCCGGAGAGGTGGGCGGGGCTTGCCAGCATCGTCAGAGTGCAGAGCTCGCGCACCGACAAGAAGACCGGCGAGGAAAGCGTCGAGGACAGATACTAT
>JAZUEE010000177.1:0-7409 GCA_045639985.1 Bacteroidales bacterium | reverse complement strand
TTGTAAAAAAGAGATGATTTGAGCAATCTCCTTATTGCGGAATTTTGCGCGTAAATCTTGTATGGTCATAGTTATTTTTTACGGTTCTTTCTCCTTTTCTCCATTTTGGCAACGGCTTTTTTGTATCGTTTTTGGCAACCTGCGATGTACTCTTTGGTGAATTTCGGGGTGCCGTAACGAGCCATGCGTCCTTGAATAATGCCCGCTTGACGGCTTAGATAACCGGAAGGATGCGCGGGATTGCGTTTCAAAGGTGCTGGATAGCAGGCCGTGATAAGGGATGCCTGACGCGCACTCAGATGCTTGGCGCTGCAATGAAAATAGTGCTGGGCGGCTGCTTCCGCTCCATAAATTCCCGGCCCCATTTCAATGACATTCAGATATACCTCCATGATACGCTCCTTGGACCAGAATGTCTCTATCAAAAAGGTGTAATAAGTTTCAAAACCTTTCCGTATCCATGAACTCCGCGGCCAGCAGAAGACGTTCTTGGCGGTTTGCTGTGATATGGTGCTGCCACCACGTTTGCGTATGCCGTGCTTGCGCTCCTGCATGACAATATCCAAAGCGATGACGTCAAATCCTCGATGCCCTAAGAAATAACAATCCTCGGACGCAATGGCGGCTTTGTACATGTATGGCGATATTTCGTCAAGGTCTTTCCATTGTTTTTCAATAGGATAGCCGTACTGTATTTTCCGAATGACCATGAGCGGTGTCACAACGGGGTTTACCCAACGGAAGATGATGGTGAAGAATATGCTGAGCAGAAAGAAGATGAGGACGATAAGACCGAAAATCTTCCAAAATCCACGTTTCTTGTTGGCTGTTTTTTTTGCTTGTGCCATTTTTTCGTAGTGCTTTTATTATTACATGAAAACTTTCTATATTATTGTAAAATAATATTTTAGAAAGGTTTTGAGGACTATTTTCAGAAAGCGGCAAACGTACAAATATTTTTGCAACGTTTAAAACAAAATATTGCTGTCCGATAAAGATCAGGTGCTC
This sequence comes from Bacteroidales bacterium, assembly GCA_045639985.1. Lineage (GTDB taxonomy): Bacteria > Bacteroidota > Bacteroidia > Bacteroidales > WCHB1-69 > F23-D06. The sequence continues at coordinate 6,401 of JAZUEE010000177.1, read as the reverse complement.
GCATCGATAGTGTTCACGATAGGGTGATTAACGAGATTTATAGATATGAGCCCGCCCGACGAAAATAAAAAGACGGGAGATTGTCACAAACAATCTCCCGTCTTTTTATTCTGATGAGAATGCTATTATTTGCATTTTTCACATTTGAAGCATTTCCAGATGAGTGCTGCCAAGGCGCCGCCGATAAGCGGGAATACAATGAACACCCACATTTGGGAAAGAGCAACACCGCCTTCAAAAACGGCAGGAGCGATACTACGTGCCGGGTTTACGGAAGTTCCTGTGATAGGAATCAAGACGATGTGGATGAGAATCAGGGAAAGACCGATGGCCAAACCGCCGAATTTGGGTGCGTTGGTGCCAGCGTCTGTAGCGCCTAATACGACGAGTACGAAAATGCAGGTGGCTACCAATTCAGCAATGGCTGCCGGCCAAAGCATTCCTTCGCCAAAACCGTTGGCTCCAGTGGTGGTAACGCCGCCCGTGGTCAGACCCATGTTCACTAAAGCGTAGATGATGGCTGAACCAATGAAGGCACCGATGATTTGGGCAACCCAGTAAAGGCCTGCTTCTTTGCAGGACATTCCCTTGTTCATCCAAACAGCCAACGTGATGGCAGGATTGATGTGACATCCGGAAATCGGTCCGAAGGTGTATGCCATGGCCACTACGGAAAGTCCGAATGCGCAAGCCACTGCCAGTACCCATGCTACGGAATGTGCGGCTTCAGGATTTGAAATGATGGCGGTGTCAGCGTTGAATACGGCTGCACCACAACCTAACAATACCAGGACCATGGTCCCGATCATTTCTGCAAAAAATTTCTTTTTCATAATTTGTGGTTTTAATGTTTATAATTGTGTGAATTGAATAATTAATGGTTAATGAAGATTTTGGGAGGCGTTGTTCTTTTTCTTGCTGATGGCGAGAAGGGAGGCGAAAACGAGGAGCCCGTTGATGATGAGCAGCTCGTAGCCGAATTTATAGCCGCCAAGCCATTGCACGGAATGAGAGGAGATTATATAGCATAAGGAAGGTATGGCAATGGCAATGACGGGCACGAGCCAACGAAGGTTGGGCGCTATCTCGCGTTTGGTGAACATGCCAAAGATAAACATGCCCAAAAGCGGACCATACGTATAGGAGGCCACCATGAAAATGATGCGGATGAGTGCGTCGTTGTGATGGCTGGAGGCAATGATGATGACACCTAAGAACAAAAGGGAAATGAGCACGTGGACAATGCGGCGCACCTGCGTCTGTTTCGTCTCTGACGGATATCTTTTCTCAATCCTCAGGATGTCGTAACATACGGTAGTCGTGAGGGCTGTGAACGTCCCGTCGGCAGAGGAGAACCCGGCAGAGATAAGTCCGAATACGAACACCAACGCTCCCGCTTTGCCCAAATAGTTGAAGGCGATTTCGGGATAGATTCGGTCGGTGGCCATATTCGTGAGGTCAATGCCGCTCTTTTGGGCAAAAGCCAACAACATGCCGCCTAACAGCAGGAACAGCATGTTCACGACAACTAATATGGAGGTGAACGACAGCATGTTGCGTTGCGCGTCTTTCAGTGTTTTGCAGGATAGATTTTTCTGCATCATATCCTGGTCCAGCCCCGTCATGGCGATGGTGATGAACATTCCACCGATGATTTGCTTGAGGAAATAGCTGTTGTTGCGCCAATCCAGATTGAAGAGCGTGCGGCAGTCACTACCGTCTTTGCCAGCTGTGGACATGGCTTGCCAAACATCGGAGAACGAGCCACCCATATTCTTCATGATGACGATGATGGTGATAACTAAGGCACCCAAAAGGAACGTCGTTTGCAGCAGGTCTGTCCAAACTACGGTCTTCAATCCGCCGCGGAAAGTATAGAGCAGGATGATGGCTATCATGACAATGGAGGTTAGCCAGATGGGGATGTGCCAGCCGTCAAAGACGAAGATTTGCAGTACGAAAATGACGAGGTACATGCGTAGGGCGGAGCCAAGCAGCCGTGAAATGAAGAATAGTACGGAGCCGGTTTTGTGCGCCTCATTGCCAATACGCTGCCCAAGGTACTCATATACGGAGGTGACGTTTAGTTTGTAATACAGGGGTAGCAGCAAATAGCCGATGACAAGATATCCGAGTATATAGCCCAATACAACGCCAAAGTAAGTAAACTGCGTGGTATAGACATCTCCAGGCACGGACATGAACGTGACACCCGATAGGGAACTGCCTATCATGCCGTAGGCCACCACGAACCACGGCGACTTCCGATTGCCGGTAAAGTACGTCTTGTTGTCCGCTTTGCGCGAAGTGATGCCCGTGATTACAAACAACAGCACGACGTAGAAAACGAAGAAGGAAAAGATAAACGTTTGCAAGGAATGGTGAGAACTAAATGGTTAATGATGAATGGTTAATGGTTAATGATGAATGATTGAGGAGGTGCTATGAAACCTGAAACCCTTAGCATCCCGGTTTTCCAAGCAACTTGAACATGTTCTTCTTGTATGCTTCCACGCCGGGTTGGTCAAACGGGTTGACGTCAATCATGTAGCCGCTGATGGCGCAACTCATTTCGAAGAAGTAGATCAATTCGCCGAGATGGTATTCATTGATTTTGGGAATGGTGATTTTGAGGTTGGCGACATGTCCGCTTTCGTGGGCGAGGCAGGTGCCCTGTTGGGCAATATGGTTGATTTCGTTGATGCTTCGGTGTTGCAGATAGTTCAGTCCGTCCACATTTTGTTCGTCGTAAGGGATGGCGACGGTGTGGTGGGCGTTTTCAACGGTAAGCACAGTTTCAAATAGGAGGCGGACACCCTCTTGGATGTATTGGCCTAACGAGTGCAGGTCGGTGGAGAAGATGGCACCGGCTGGGAAAATGCCTTTGTGCTCTTTGCCTTCGCTTTCGCCGAACAACTGTTTGAACCATTCGATGAAGAAATAGAGACGTGGCTCAAAAGAGGTCATTAATTCCACGGGAAAACCTTCGTGGTAGATGGCGTGGCGCATGGCGGCATATTGCATAGCCACGTTGTCTTCGTATTTGGGTGATGCCAATAACGTCTTGCGGATGTCTTTGGCACCTTCTATCAGTTTGCGGATGGAGAATCCTGCCACGGCGATAGGGAGGAGGCCGACGGGTGTGAGTACGGAGTAACGACCGCCCACGTCATCGGGAATGACGAAAGTGGGGTGGCCCTCCTGTGTGGCCAAGGTCTTCAACGCACCCCGTGATTTGTCGGTGATGGCGACGATACGGGTGCGGGCTTCTTCCATGCCGTATTTCTTTTCGCAATGTTGCTTGAGGATGCGGAATGCCAATGCCGGTTCTGTGGTGGTGCCGGATTTGGAAATGACAATCAGAGAGTAATCTTTGATGTCTAAGACATCTAACAAATCGTGCAGGTAGTCTTCGCTCATGCTGTTGCCGGCATAGAGAATGGTGGGACCGTTGTTGGAAAGCATGGAACGAAAACTGTGTTGAAGTGCTTCAATGACGGCGCGTGCGCCAAGATAGGAACCGCCAATGCCGATAACGACCACGACTTCGGATTTGGCCCGTAAGGATGCGGCACATTGTTCTACTGCGGTGATCTCCTGCTCGGATATTTCGGCGGGAAGATTTACCCAACCTAAAAAGTCGTTGCCACGACCTGTCTTTTGAATGGTGGTTTGAAATGCGGCCTCCGCTTCGGCATGGTATTGCTCAAATGTCTGTTCGGAAGCGCCAATGATGTTTAAGGTTTCTGGTGTATAAGTTAAATTCATAATGATTAAATTTGATGACAAATAATAATTGTTTTACGCCTGCAAACATACAAAATCTAATTTGAAAAAATAAAACAATAATAAAATAAAAAGAACCATTTAACGTTAATTACTGCTTTGAGAAAAAACTATTTGATGAAAAAAAATATACTACTTGTCTTTATTAGTTGTGTGTTCCTTTGTTCGTTGGGCTTTTCGCAAACCCAACGGGTGACCCTTTCTGGAACGGTGAAAGATGCTTCTAACGGGGAATCTTTGATGGGAGCATACATCATTCTCACCGATACACTGCATCCACAAGACAGGCAAGGCTGCATTACCAACCAGGCGGGCTTCTATTCGTTGTCTGTGCCTGCCGGAAACTACCAACTGACGGTCAGTTATATGTCCTATAAAACTATCACGGATTACGTAAAACTGACCAAAAGCATGACACGTACTTTTGAATTGGAGCCAACCGCCATTGCCGGTGAGGAAGTGGTGATTCAAGGGGAGAAAAGCGACCGCAATATCGCCTCCGCCGATGTGGGGCGGATGGAAATGAAGATTGAGGCCATTCGGGCAATGCCTGCCCTGATGGGGGAGGCCGATGTTATTAAGTCCATACAGTTGCTGCCGGGCGTGCAGTCGGGTGGGGAAGGCAACAGCGGCTATTACGTGCGCGGCGGCGGCACTGACCAGAACCTCATCCTCTTGGACGAGGCAACGGTTTACAACGCCGGGCATCTTTTCGGATTCTTCTCTATGTTTAATGCGGATGCCGTTAAAAACATCGATATGGTGAAATCTGGTATGCCTGCCTATTATGGCGGACGCGCCGCCTCCATACTCAACGTCTATCAGAAAGAGGGCAACCTCAAAAAATACGAGGTGGATGGCGGTATCGGTCTGATTTTCTCGCATCTGACTGTTCAAGGACCTATCAAAAAAGATAAGGCCTCGTTTATTGTCTCTGCCCGACGTACGTATGCGGATGTGCTCATCCAACCATTTCTCAAACCCACGTCGCCGCTGAAAGGCATGGACTTCTATTTCTACGACCTCAATGCCAAATTCAATGTTATCATTAATGATAAACACCGCCTCTATTTCGGGGCCTACTACGGTAACGATGTGTATGGCTTCAAGTCGTCGTCAGGACAAACACAGTGTACGTTCCACTGGGGTAATGCCGCCGCCTCCGCACGGTGGAATTACATTATCAGCGACAAATTGTTCCTAAACACATCGGCAACCTTTAGTTACTACGATTTCAATACCGATATGGGCATGGATGTATTCAAGTTCCATCTCAACTCCGGTATTCGCGACTATGGGCTGAAAAGCGAACTGACCTGGATGCCCAATCCCAAACATACTATTCGATTCGGCGTACACAACATCTTCCATCAGTGTCTGCCGGGCCAATATGCGGTGCAGGCAGGCGAGGGCTTTGACTTCAACCTCCCGAAAGTGCAGCCCTATCTGGCCAACGAGTTGAGCATTTACGCGCACGACGAGTTTGATATTTCCAAACGATGGAAACTCAATATGGGACTTCGCTATACGAACTTCTGTCACTTGGGCGGCTTTACGCGCTATGTGCTGGATGAGGTTGGCGGCGTGCAGGATTCCATTGTGTATAAGCCCGGCGAGTTGATTAGCCAATACAACAAGGTCGAACCGCGCCTGTCAGTGCGTTTCCTGATTGATTCGGCTACCTCCATAAAGGCCTCCGCCACGCTGAATTACCAGTTCCTGCATCAGATTTCCATCGCTTCCATCACACTGCCTACGGATGTGTGGATGCCTTGTACGGATTTGCTGAAACCCCAGACGGTGATGCAATTTTCGTTAGGCGTGTTCCGCAATTTCTATCACGATATGTTTGAAACCTACGTGGATTTGTATTATAAAAAGATGTACAACCTGGCGGAATATCGCGATGGACTCGACTTTGGCGCGTTCACCATCAATCCTGACCAACTGTATGTCTTCGGACAGGGCTGGTCGGCGGGTGCGGAGTTCTTCGTGAAGAAAACCAAAGGAAAATTTACGGGCTTTATCGGCTATACACTCGGTTATACGCGCCGCCAGTTTGACGAACTGAACAACGGAGAACCTTTCTGGGCCAAATACGATCGCCGTCACGATGTCTCCATCAGTCTGACGTACGAAATCCTACGCAACAAACTCAGCGTCTCCGCCTTGTGGGTCTATCAGACGGGCAACACGATGACCATCCCGGTGGGCTATTATTTCTATATGGGTTCCTATATCACCGAATATAGCGACCGTAATGGCTATCGCATGCCGCCGTACCACCGCCTCGACCTTGCCGTCAACTGGACCATCAAGAAGACCAGCAAGTTTGAAACCGGGCTCAATTTCTCTGTCTATAACGTCTATAACCGCAAAAATCCGTTTTTTATCTTTATGGAGACCGACATGAACTTTGATACGGATAATATGAATTTCAGTATTGAAAATAAAGCCAAACAGATGAGTCTGTTCCCGATTATCCCGTCGGTTATGTGGACGTTTAAGTTTTGATGATAAGCTATGAAGTTGTTAAATTATTACGGAATTATTAGTTGTTGAATTGTTGATATTGAGTTTTTTATGAGTGTGAAGATACTACATATATATAATTT
>JAZUEE010000176.1:0-2487 GCA_045639985.1 Bacteroidales bacterium | reverse complement strand
GGATTGAATCTTGCCGCAGGATATCCCGAGCGGTTCTTCAGGACGATTGGCCCGACCGATTGCTTACATCCAGCAGTAAACGAGTTTGCCTACGCTGCGCCAACGGAACGGCCGATGATTCCCGAGACGTGTGTGGTCTTGGTGGAAAATGGCAGAAGTAGATACACTACAAGGTCAGTTTAATAGAAAGGATGCTTAATATGAACTATTTTTCCCGTGCATTATTAAATGTTGGCTTGTTCTTCTTTAAGGGAGTTCATGACTTGGATAAATATGGTGGGGTAACGTCTGGTCAGAAGGAGACCTTGCGACCAAACGTTAAGATTTTGGTGGTTGATGATCAGGACGCTTCATCGTTGGCCACGGCGTTGTCGAAGTTTGGCTATAAGAACGTTACTCCGATGGAAGAAATGCCAGAGGATTCGGTCGTGCAACAATATCCAATCGTAATTACTGATGTTTCAGGCGTTGGAAAGGATGTTCAGTCGAATGGGCTGCGCCTTGCAAAGCATATCAAGTCCGTTTATCCGCTAAAACAAGTTATCATTGCTTCAGGACAGTTAATGACACACGATTACGATGCCGATCGAGATGTCCTGAAACTGGTTGATGGTGTTTTCTCAAAGGGAGATCCTAATGATAAGTTGGCAGATTTAGTGGAGGCGTGTTTGCAGCGGATATATAATCCGGCAACGGTGTGGCGTAATGTTCGCAAGGAGTTGTTGAATGTGGAAAGAGAGAAAACGGATGCAAGTATAGATAACATTGCAAAATACGAAGACCAGTTTGTGCGGCATTTTATATCGTTAAACCGTGGTAAACAGGTTGAACCGAATTGGATTGAAATGATGGTTCGGGCGGCAAAGTTGGCTGAGCCCGTGGTGAAGTTGTTGATGGGTATTAAAGGCGGAGTGGCGATTGCGACAGCGGCATAAATTAGCATGATTCTTCCAAGTTGGCGATTTGGTATTCCAATGAACGGCACTTTGGTGAAGGTGCCTTCTAAGTGTTCCGTTTGTCCGCTTCATCTTTTGGGGAAAGACTCGTGCACAAGCAATCGGGGTGTAGTTAAAAAATGCCGTTGGGGGCATTTGTATTATCGCACACGTGATGGAGATGTGTGTTTTGTCGGCCTTGAGAAATGTGGGACGTGTGTCACGCCTCAACAGGTAGAAGAAATACATGCGCTTGATATGACAACGGCTGCAATACCAAAGATAGTTGCCGTGGCAAAGCGTAATAGCTCGAAATACGATACTACGCTTAAGAGGCTGCGGGAGGTATTGAAACCAGTTTTCAAGATGGCTGATTCGGTAAAGCAGAAGGGCGGTTGGATAGATGTTGATCTTGTAAAGATAGATATGGTCAAGGACATTATCCAAACATTGCGTGAACTGACAAATCAGACGAATGCCGAGGTAAATAGGATCCCGGCAAATGAACTAACAATTCCATCTCTGATGAGAATGATGGCGACAAATGATCTTTTGGGAAAGAAAGATGATTGGAGTTGTGACGACGCGAATAGGGGATGCTTCGACAAAAGAGTTTTTCTGGAGGTGTTGAAGAGAATTGATGGATTCAAAAGGAAAGTTAAGGACTTTAATCAATGGGTACATGACGTCAATCACTTTATGGTTAGGTTAAATAATGCCTTGCCGGTGGATGGACAGCAAAAGATAGCGGTGGATCAGATTCACAGTATTGATGCATTGACTATTGTTTTTATGTTGCTAAAGGAAGAATTGATGCGGTGTTTTGGAATGATGAAGGGGAATAAATTAAGCAATTGGGGAGGTCAGTCGACTGGGTATTATCCTTACAACCTATTTCATAAGCATCGGCAGTGTTATTTCGACGAAGGTATTGCATGGAAACGAGGTCGTGAGGATTTTCGCCGGAAGGCGAAACCTGCTATTGGGGTTGATTACGTGGCGATGAATGTCTATGCAAATGCAATTAAATACTTGCGGAAATACCCGGGGCCAAAAGAAGTGACTACATCATTTACAACTCGGGATGAAGGCGTTGAAATAATCGTATCGTCCTTTGGACCGTTGGTGCGATGCGAAGATTTGTCAAAGTTGTTTGAATGTGGCTTTCGTACACGTGAGGCCAGGGGCTTGTGTATGGGTAGCGGAAGGGGGCTGCATCGCGTAAAGACAGTTTGCGATGCAGCTGGATATAAGGTTTGGTGTACGTCAGATGCTGATGTTTCACATTACAAGGGGTTCGGCTTGTTTGGCGTGCATATATTTATCCCAAATGATAAGTTTTTTGAGGACGAAAAGGATGTTGTTTAGACATGCGTTACAGCTTTTTCAATATCTGCTAAAGAAAGGTTGACGTGGGCGGTGACGGGGAGAAGTGGTAGAAGTCCGAGCGACGAACGGGGCGAGACCAGATCACCCAAGGCGGACGGGCTGACATAAAGATTGAGGCGGTCGGTCGTTCACGGATTTTAAGATGGCAAGGTGGGGCGTGTGC
>JAZUEE010000175.1:0-7701 GCA_045639985.1 Bacteroidales bacterium | reverse complement strand
GGTTATCACGATGACGTTTGCACAAAGGAGACATCTCAATCGGATAATCTGTTACAAAAGTGGGTTGGATGAGTTTGTGCTCGCATTTTTCGCCAAAGATGGCGTCAATGAGTTTGCCCTTGCCCATCGTGTCATCAATTTCGACACCTAATTTTTGGCAAGTTTCGCGCAGCTGTTGTTCGTCCATATCGGCTACATCATAGCCGGTTTCCTCTTTTATGAGTTCGCACATCGGTGTGCGGCGGAACGGCGCTTTAAAGTCAATTTCATTGCCCCATACGTTCACTTTAGTAGTACCGTGTAACGTCATAGCGATACGGTTCAGCATATTCTCCACAAAGGTCATCATCCAATTATAGTCCTTGTAGGCAACATAGATTTCCATACAGGTGAACTCGGGATTGTGAGTACGGTCCATACCTTCATTACGGAAATTACGGCTGAATTCATATACGCCAGCATAGCCACCAACAATCAAGCGTTTGAGATACAATTCGTTAGCAATACGCAGATACAAGTCAATGTCCAGCGCATTATGATGTGTGATGAATGGACGGGCAGCAGCGCCACCGGGGATGCTTTGCAAAACGGGCGTATCCACTTCAAGGTATCCCTGCTCGTTGAAATAGCTGCGCATCGTATTGACGATGGTAGCTCTTTGTTCAAAGACTTTGCGCACCTGCGGATTGACGATGAGATCGACATAACGCATACGATAGCGTTGTTCAGGATCTTGGAAAGCGTCAAACACCTGGCCATCCTTTTCCTTCACGATAGGCAGCGGACGAAGGCTTTTGCTAAGTACCGTCAGACTCTTGACGTGGATGGAAATTTCACCCATCTGCGTTACGAAAACGAAACCTGTAACACCTACAATGTCGCCAATATCCAAAAGGCGTTTGAAAACGGTATTGTACATCGTTTTATCCTCACCCGGACAAATCTCATCTCGTTTGATGTAAAGTTGAATACGTCCGTACGAATCCTGCAATTCCACGAAACTTGCAGCACCCATAATACGACGGCTCATAATACGGCCGGCAATACTAACATTCTGGAACAGCGTGTTGTCGTTAGGAAACTGGGTATGGATTTCGGTTGATGTTGCATTCACCTCATACAAGGCAGCCGGGTAAGGGTTGATGCCTAATTTTTTCAATTCATTCAGCGAGTTGCGTCGAATTTGTTCTTGTTCGGATAATTCTGCCATTTTTATATGCTTTTAACTTATAAACTTATGAAAATTTTTAAGGGCAGCAAAAATACAAAAAAAAAGCCCCTTCATAATGAAGGGGCTTTTTTTATTTTAGATAAAATTATTTAACAACAACTTTAGATGTGTAAACTTTACCATTTTGAGAAACTTTCAACATATAGATGCCGGCTTTCAAATTAGAAGTATTAACAGTAACTAAGTTAGAAGCTGTTTCACTGTAAACTTGTTGACCAACAAGGTTGAAGAGTTGAACAGTAGCTTTGGAATCACCAGCCAATTCAACTTTGAAATAATTGTGAGCAGGGTTAGGATAAACGGTAAGGTTTTCTTTTTCCATATCTTCAACAGATACGTATGCCCAATCATCACTTGAAACGGTTAATCCAATATACGGATAGTGGAATTCTGACCAGAAGGGGTTGGGAGTGTATATTCCGTATGCCCAAGAATCATGATCAGTACGATCATATCTCAAATCATCGTCAACACAGCCACCCATATTGAAGTTCATCAAATGATCTTCGAAAACCACAGGATCACCTGCTTGATTAAATGGAGAATAACCTTCACGAGGATCCGTTCCTAACCATGCTGTAAAATAAGTATTGTCATCACTGAAGATGTCATCATTCACTCCAATGTCATAACCGCGTTTGAATGTATAGGCAACATTCCAAACTTTACCTTGAATACCTGTTAAGCCAATAGGGAAATTCAAATCTGCGGTATAGTAAGAATCTTCATCTTCTTCAGAAACATTTTCTTCACCAATGGGGAATTTGAAAACAGCAGCATTGGTTTGAACACCAGTATTGACATCGTATTCAATTGCATAAAATTTCATGAAATCTATATTGCCACCGAGAACAAGACCCATAAATTCTTCTTCACCCAAGTTTGTCAAAACACCAACAATAAGAGTATCTTTCATTTCGGCAGGAACATTTGCACCGCGGAAATAACCACCCAAAATTGTAATACTATCAAGATTCATAGAACTTGTATGCAATAATGAATAGTCTCCTTCTTCAGAAGCATCTTCATAAAAATTATGTAAACCATATTCATCTTCAAAACCTAAAAAGTCAAACGTTTGACACCAACCATGAACATTAGGATGCCAAGGTGTACCTTCTGTAGGAGTTGATAAACCAAGGGTATCATATTGAAGAAGATAAGATGCCAAATCAACTTCTTGGCCCCAATAAGCATAAAAATAATTAGGATAGAAAACAAACGTTTCTTCGCCTTTAACATTAGAGTGATGTTTTAATGAAGGAGCTACCATTTTCTTATCTTGGAACGGATAAGCTTTTTTAGCAGCAAAATTCTGAGCAAAGCAAACTGAAGCGATCAGCATGCAAGCTACTAATGCGTAAACTTTTTTCATTTTTTTGTGTTTTTAATTTATAAATAGGTTATTTGTGTTTTTACCTTTTAGCCCGCAAAAATACATTTTTTTTATTTATCCCATTTTTTTAGGAAAAATTCTTTTGACAAAATCTTTTTTAAAAGGTTTAAATCCCTTATTACGATTCTTCTGAGAAATTGTCTATTTCCTCGCGCAAATTGTCCATTATAAAATTCTGTCTTTCAACGGAATTCTTCCCCATGTAATATTCAATGATAGCATCAATGTTGCTTTGCGGATCCAAAACCACGGGTTCCAATCGAATAGTTTTTCCAATAAAATTTTTGAATTCAGGGGGAGAAATTTCTCCCAAACCTTTAAAACGAGTGATTTCCGGTTTATTTCCCAATTTTTTAATAGCACTCTGTTTTTCCTCTTCGGAGTAGCAATAGATGGTTTTTTGCTTGTTTCGTACACGGAACAATGGTGTCTGAAGCACATAAACATGCCCTGATTTCACCACATCCGGGAACAGTTGGATGAAAAATGCGAGTAATAAAAGTCGAATGTGCATACCATCCACATCGGCATCGGTTGCTATAATAATATTGTTATAGCGCAAACCCTCCAATCCGTCTTCCAAATTCAATGCCGCCTGCAACAAGCTCAACTCTTTGTTTTCGTAAATAGCGCTTTTGGATTTGATGATATTGGCCGGTTTGCCCATCAAACTGAACACGGCCTGCGTATTGGCATCACGCGATTGAGTAATGGAACCAGATGCGGAATCACCCTCGGTGATGAAAATCATAGTTTCCAACCCGCGCGGATCATTCGTATTGAAGTGATATCGGCAATCTCGTAATTTGCTATTATGCAAACTAACTTTTTTCTGTATCTCTTTGGATTGCTTTTTAAGATTTGCAATGGCCGTTCTTTCCTTTTCCGCCTCTTGAATCTTTTTCAGAATAACATCCGCCACTTCCTGATGCTTATGCAGATAATTATCCAACAAACGGCCTATCATATCGTTCACATAATTGCGAATCGTCTGCCCGCCAGGTTCCATGTAGTCTGATCCCAACTTTGTTTTGGTTTGAGAATCAAAGATGGGGTCTTTCACTTTCACAGACATCGTGGCTGCCACAGAATTTCGAATATCACTGGGTTCGAAATTCTTCTTGAAAAAGTCACGGAACGTCTTTACGATAGCTTCCCGCATGGCTTGTTGGTGTGTGCCACCATGCTCGGTATATTGACTATTTACAAACGTATAATATTCTTCACCATACTTACGGCTGGTGTGAACCATCGCAAACTCAAAATTATCTTCTTTCAGATAGATCGGTTCATACAAACGGTCCTCGCCTGTTTTCTTATTTAACAAATCCAACAATCCGTTTTTGGAATAGAAACGCTTGCCGTTAAAAGTAATCGTCAGTCCCCTATTGAGATACACATAGTTCCACAAAAGGTTTTCAATATAATCGGTGTACCATTCAAAATTCTCAAATATCGTGTCATCAGGAAGAAAAGAAGCCATTGTTCCGTTCTTTTCTTCTGTATCTTCAATAGGATATTCTTTTATAAGTTTGCCACAGGAAAATTCCGCTTTTTTGACTTTTCCATCGCGAACACTTTGAACGAACATGTTGGTGGAAAGCGCGTTGACAGCTTTCACACCCACACCATTCATACCGATGGAAGCAAAATCGCCTTTGAAATTCCTACCCGTGTTCATTTTGGAATAGCAATCAACCACTTTGCCCAAGGGGATTCCGCGACCATAGTCGCGAACCGTAACCCGCCGCTCCTTGATAGTCACATCAATCGCCTTGCCATAACCATTCATAAATTCATCAATGGCATTATCCATAACCTCTTTGAGCAAGACGTAAATGCCGTCATCGTGCGATGAGCCGTCGCCGACCTTTCCGATATACATACCAGGTCGCGTGCGGATATGCTCGTCCCAGTTCAGGGTGATAATATTGTCATCTTGATATTCGGACATACTCTATGTTTTCTATAATGAACTAAAAATTTTGTCTGGAAATCGCTGCATTTCCAACAATCTTTTGATCACTATTGCTTGCTAATAGCCACTTGCAATTTCACATCTTCCAAATCCAACTCGACAGCATTATCAACCTTTTCAGCAATGGTCAATGATGTGCAGAGCGTTTCGTTGCAGATGTAGCTTTCGAAAGCTTTCAAAGCAGGCGTCACCGCAGCATCTTCGGCTACCACGATTTGAATATGATCCAAAACCTCGAAGTTGTTTTCCTTACGGTAGGTCTGAATCTGTTTAACAAATTCGCGGGCATAACCTTCGTTCTTCAGCTCTTCGCTGACTTCGATATCCAAAGCCACAGTCAATGCGTCTTGATTGGCGACCACCCAGCCCGGAATGTCCTGGGCCTGGATTTCAACGTCATCCACCGTAATTTCAACAGGCTGTCCTTCAATTTCAAAAGCCATCTTGCCATCTTTCTCGATTTGCGCGATTTCAGCTTGTGAAAAAGCAGTGATCTTGGCAGCCACCAACTTCATAATCTTTCCGTATTTCGGTCCCAATTTCTTAAAATCGGGTTTGATACGTTTTACAAAGACACCGTCTTCGTTGCTGACAAATACCAATTCCTTGACATTAACTTCGTGCAAAATCAAATCCTGAACGAGGGAAATCTGCTGTTTGAAGCGCTCGTCCATAAACGGAATCATAATCTTGGCCAGCGGCTGACGCACTTTCAAGTTCGTCTTCTTTCTTAAAGAGAGAATCATAGAACAGAATTGTTGTGCCAACTGCATTCTTTCTTCCAAAGCCTTGTCGATCAGCTCTTCGTGAACTTCAGGATAAGAGGCCAAATGGATAGATTCAAAAGATTCTTTACCCGTAACATTGTTCAAATCCTGATAGAGCTTGTCCATAAAGAACGGCGCAATCGGGGAAGCAATTTTGGCAATCGTCACCATACAGGTATAAAGTGTTTGATAAGCAGAAATCTTATCTTCCGTATATTCACCCTTCCAGAAACGGCGACGGCAGAGGCGGACGTACCAGTTGCTAAGATATGCATCCACAAAATCTTGAATTTCACGTCCAACCTTGGTCGGCTCGTAATCTGCATAATTTTCGTTACAATGTTTTACCAACGTGTTGAGTTCGGATAAAATCCAACGGTCAATTTCCGGACGTTTTTCGAACGGAATGTCAGCCACCTTGTAGGTGAAACCATCGATATTGGCGTACATTGCGAAAAAGTTGTAGGTATTGTACAGCGTGCCGAAGAACTTGCGTTGTACTTCGCCAATGCCGGCTTCGTCAAACTTGAGGTTGTCCCAAGGCGAAGCATTGGTAATCATATACCAACGAGTGGCATCCGGACCGTATTTCTTCAATACTTCGAACGGGTCAACGGCATTGCCGAGACGCTTAGACATCTTGTTGCCCTGTTTATCCAAAACCAAACCATTGGAAACTACAGACTTGTAAGCCACGCTGTCGAACAGCATCGTGGCGATGGCGTGCAAAGTGAAGAACCAGCCACGCGTTTGGTCAACGCCTTCAGCGATGAAGTCTGCCGGAAAGTTCTTTTCGAAGAACTCTTTGTTTTCGAACGGATAGTGCAATTGGCTGTACGGCATGGAGCCGGAGTCGAACCAAACATCGATGAGGTCGCTTTCGCGCGTCATCGGCTTGCCCGACGGAGAAACCAATATCACAGTGTCGATATACGGTTTGTGCAGGTCGATACCGTCATAATTTTCACGACTCATATCGCCAATCTTGTAATTCTTGTACGGATTTTCCGTCATGAAACCGGCTTTGATAGACTTCTCGATTTCGCCCACTAACTGCTCAACAGAACCTATGCAAATTTGTTCTTTCTTGTCTTCAGTGGTCCAGATTGGCAATGGAACACCCCAGAAACGAGAACGGGAAAGATTCCAATCAACCAAGTTTTCGAGCCAGTTACCGAAACGGCCTGAACCCGTAGCTGCCGGTTTCCACTTGATGGTCTTGTTGAGTTCGATCATACGCTCCCTATAAGCCGTCGTCTTGATGAACCAGGAATCCAGCGGATAGTAGAGCACCGGTTTGTCGGTACGCCAGCAGTGCGGATAATTGTGCGTGTGTTTTTCAATCTTGAAGACCTTTCCTTCTTGTTTGAGCCACAAGCAGATAAAGATATCCAAAGATTCATTGGATTTTTCGTCTTCTTTTTCGTAGGCCTCTTTCACAAAGCGGCCAGCCACGGTAGAATACAACGGCACGTTGACGTGGTTCTTGACGAATTCGTCGTCCATATCTTCAATCTTGAAGAACTTACCCGTTTTATCGACCATCGGGCAGGTTTGTCCGTTTTTGTCAATAACAATCATCGGCGGGATGCCGGCATCGTTGGCCACGCGTTTATCGTCGGCACCAAAAGTAGGCGCGATATGGACGATACCCGTACCATCTTCCGTAGTGACGTAGTCGCCAGGAATAACGCGGAAGGCGCCTACTTCGGGCGTCATATACGGAATCAGCTGTTCGTATTCCAGACCCACGAGGTTTTGGCCTACTTCCTCGCCCAAAATGCGGTAAGGGATGTTCTTGTCGCCGGGCTTGTACTCTTCAAACGGCAGTTCAG
This sequence comes from Bacteroidales bacterium, assembly GCA_045639985.1. Classification (GTDB taxonomy): domain Bacteria; phylum Bacteroidota; class Bacteroidia; order Bacteroidales; family WCHB1-69; genus F23-D06. The sequence goes on along the minus strand of JAZUEE010000175.1, from coordinate 494 downwards.
CCCATTCGGCTTTGAAATAGGTGTTGACCAAGCTGTTGGCCATCACGATTTTCACTGGAGCACCGGAATACGGATTGAAAGTTTCGATGAGATTGTATTTGATTTTCGGACCCACAGCCAATGCCGTATTGGATGGCAATGTCCACGGTGTGGTGGTCCAAGCTAAGAAGTAGAAATTGTCGGGCACTTCGGTGAGGCTGAACGGCAATGCCACTTTTTGTTCTTTCTTAACTTTGAACTGGCCCGTGCAGGTGGTATCCTTCACATCGCGGTAGCAGCCCGGCAGATTGAGCTCGTGTGAGCTGAGGCCGGTGCCGGCAGCCGGTGAATACGGCTGGATGGAATAGCCCTTATAAAGCAAACCTTTCTTATAGAGTTCGGAAAGGAGATACCACACGGTTTCGATGTACTTGTTGTCGAAAGTGATATACGGGTGCTCGAGGTCAACCCAGTAGCCCATTTTCTGGGTCAGCTCGTCCCAACGGTCTTTGAAC
>JAZUEE010000174.1:0-4257 GCA_045639985.1 Bacteroidales bacterium | reverse complement strand
GTCGCCACCTCTTCCCAGCATTAAGTCGTACGGGTAAAAATATCCCGCAGCCGAAGATGGAAGCATTTAGTGCTACGGGCAGTGCGTCCGGCATTGAGGTCAGTGTGAAAGTGGCCGCGGTGGGCGCCGCCCCGATGCTGGAATTGGAAGGAGCCACGGATGCCAACTTCGATGCAACTACCGTGATGTACACCTACAAGCCGGATTCCGTAAGCGATGGCACGACCTACAGCCATACGTTCACGAACCTTCCGGCTGGCACGTACTACTGCCGCGCGAAGTTGTACAACTGCAGCGGCGCGATAACAACGGAAGTGAAGACCGTTACTGTCCCCATCCCATAAGTTAATCATTAATCATTTATCATTAACCCTTAACCCTTAATCATTCCCTCATCCTCTCAGATTGCGCTAAGCCGTTTTTTGGTTTAGTAGGTTCGTAAAAAAAATTATTTTTTTCGGCTTGGCAAGATCTGGGAGGATTTTTTATAGCATCAAGGATGCCACGACGGCTCCGGGCCTGAAGGAGGCGCGCGAGAAACTGCAGTAGCCGAAGGCAAAGCAAAAGCCAAACATACGATGGCGAAAAGCATGCTGGAAAAGGGGATCAATATCGAAACGATAATCTCCATTACCGGCTTGACAGAGGACGAGATCATGTACAATTGACAATTAACAAAGGAAAGATTAATTTATCAATGAAAAGTCCGATATGGGCGATGCCGCAAGTTGTGTCAGGCGATAGGTAAATAAGGGTTATTGTTTGACGATTTTGCGAGAAACCGTTTTCCCATCCATTTCCATCTGGATAAGATATAGTCCGGAAGCGAGGTCTGAAATGTTCAATACGTTACGTAAATCATTCACTTCGTATGTACGCAACGCCCTGCCCTGTAAATCGCGGATTATGATATGCTGAATCGGTTGTTCCGCTTGGATATGGAGAATATCGGCTGCAGGATTCGGCCATACCAAAACACCCTGTTCTTCAAATTCATCTACGCCCACATGTCCTGCTTCATAGTCTATTTGAAAACCTGCAGCATTGTTCTGCGCGTCACTTTCAAACTCGAACATCAGACGTTTCTCGTTGAAAATGATGGTGGTATCGGACATCGTTCCCGTATAAGCTGCCAACAAATTGTTGTCGTTAATCGGAAATTTATAGATGCGGAGGAAGTCGTGACCTTCTTCCAAGTCCAGATAATGGACATTCAGTGTTATAGCCGAATAGGATGGAAGAATGATTCGAAACGTACAGTAGCTCAATTCGCGGTAATTGTGATCATCGCTACCGTCATCGAAGGAGCCGGACGGAGTGGTATAACTCTGATCCGGGCGGCAATATTCCGGCAAAACGGCACTATAGTTGGCTCGGAAACCATAATCCTCGGATTGGCCGTCAGAGGTAAAAGACACAGTCATTGTAGGCGTTTCCCAAGAAATATGCAAAGAACCGCTATCTGCTGTCAATTCATAAAATGTGTTGACATTGGGTGCGGTAATACGCAAGGTGTCGCCTTCGGCAATTTGATAATCGACATCCAATGTGATAGAAGATACAGAGTCTGTCTGCGGTTGGATATGCCAAGTGTAGTTCATATTCGGTTGGTAGTGGACAAAGTCGTCACTGCCATCCATAAAGGAGCCAGCCGTGGCGGTCAGCGTTTTGCTGCCCACAAGCGGTTGAGCGACAGGATATTCGTATTGTGTTGTATCCGGATAGGCATTGACAATCAATTCCTGAGCGCCATTGAAATGGGTTCCCATCAAATTGAGGTGGTCGGTATAGAAATAGCCGTCGTAATCGCCGTCCCAACCAAAGTTGAAGTGAAAGTAGTAGCAGCTGTCCATCAGTTTGTAGCCATCGCAGATAAAGCCGTGACCATTGATGTTGGGTTCGCTCCAACCGGCGTAGTACATCGGCATACGATGGTTGAGGTGAGCCACGATGACGCTGTCCCAATTCACATCCGAGGAGTCTCTGAAGAGGTATTCGGTTTCGGGAGAATATTTGAAGAAAGTACGCAGAACGCGAGCCGCGCTATGGTTGTACATACCTGAGCCGTCGGGACCATAGACCATATCGACGCCCACGCCGCAGTGGTGCATCAATATGCAGATGGCAGGGTTGATAGAGGAAGGATTGTCACACATGGCCTCATAATCAAAAGTGGTGGTGCCATAATCTGCGGATTGCAAGCCATAATGTTCGTCGGTATAGGAATAGGAGCCGATGCCTGTTTCAGGGAATCTATAATAATAAATCAGTTGTGCCATAGCGGTGGCCACGCAGCCGGTGACCACGCGGTTGTTCTCGCCGGCCATATCGCGCGGACAATAGTAATTATAGAACGTTCCCTGTCCCCAATGAGACTTCATCAGCGGTTCAACGGTTTCCGCATCGCGGAAACAGATGGAGCGATGGAGATTGTTCCACAGCGGATTAACGGGTTGGCAAATGTTTTCCTTTTTCAGTTGTGCGATTTGACGTTGGTAAATGTTGAGCCACATCGTAACGGGCGCAATCACGTCCTCATCATTGTATAGCTGGTGGTCAGAGAAAGCCAATACGGGCGGGACGCGTTTGTCGGCACCCACTACGACGAAAGAATTTTCCGCATTGAAAATATACAACAGCGTATCTTGGCCATCGGTTATGGTCTTCACACAGGATTTAAAAGTCTTATTATGTGAAGAAAAGAAAACGCGAGCAACAGTGGCTGCTTCTTGAATTGTGACATTCTGTGCGCAGATTGCTCCACAAATAGCGATTAACGCTATAAAAAGTATAGGTTTTCTCATACATTTCGAGTTTTAAAAAGCGGCGCAAAGATAGCATTTATAAGGGAGTTGCAAAAAAAAAAATCGTATTTTTGCAGCCCTTTTGAAAAAACCGAACACCTATGGCAGATAAAACTACCAATATCGACGACGAAAACCTTGTAAACGAAGAAGAGCAAAACTCCGATCTTCATAAAGTCATATTTGTGCAATCCATGTACAAGGAGTGGTTCTTAGACTACGCTTCGTACGTTATTTTGGACCGCGCCTTTCCGGATGTTTATGATGGACTAAAGCCCGTTCAGCGCCGAATCCTCCATTCTATGGACGAATTGGAAGACGGGCGTTTCAACAAAGTCGCCAACATTGTGGGTAACACGATGAAGTATCACCCGCACGGCGATCAATCCATCTACTCCGCCCTCGTTAGTTTGGGCCAGAAGAACTACGTCATTGACACGCAGGGTAACTGGGGTAACATCCTCACCGGAGACCCTGCCGCCGCCCCCCGTTACATTGAAGCACGCCTCTCTAAATTCGCCTTGGACGTGGTGTTTAACCATAAGACCACCGATTGGCAGATTTCATACGATGGCCGTAACAAGGAGCCCATCGCACTGCCTATCAAGTTCCCGTTGCTGTTGGCGCAAGGTGTGGACGGCGTGGGCGTGGGTATGTCCACGAAAATCCTGCCTCACAACTTCAACGAACTGATTGGTGCATCCATCCAGATCCTAAAGGGTGAGGACTTTGAAATATTCCCGGATTTCCCGACCGGCGGCACCGCCGATGTCTGCCGCTACTGCGACGGCGCACAAGGCGGCAAAGTACGCAACCGCGCCAAAATCAACATTGTGGATAACAAAACATTGGTCATCACGGAAATACCCTACGGCACCACCACGGGCAAACTGATCACGGAGTCGAAGAACTCCATCACCGCAGCCGTCGATATGGGCAAGCTCAAGATCAAAAAGATTGACGACAATACGGCAGAGCACGTGGAAATCTACCTGCATCTGCAACCCGGCGTTTCCCCAGACCAAACGATTGACGCACTCTACGCCTTCACCGATTGCGAAATCACCTACTCCACCAACGCCTGTGTCATCTGGAACGGACACCCGGTCTTCACCAACGTGAAGGAGATTCTCAAAATCAATACCGAGAACACGCTGAACCTGCTTCGGAAGGAACTCGAAATCGAGCTCGAGGAGTTAGGCAACAAATGGCACAAGATATCCTTGGAAATCATCTTCTTCGACAAAGGTATATATAAAGAATTGGAAAACAAATCGGCAGAATCGTGGGAGGCGCAAATTGACAACATCGAGCGTGCCTTCGACCCCTATCGCCATCTTTTCAAACAGGAAATCACCCGCGACGACGTACTGGCGCTTTGTGAAAAGCCCGTCCGCAAAATTTCCAAATTCGACATCAAAAAGGCCGAGCAGGACATCGCCGACATCGAACT
>JAZUEE010000173.1:0-2503 GCA_045639985.1 Bacteroidales bacterium | reverse complement strand
GAATAGGTCTCTAGCAATGTTACGGCCTTTCGGTGTGTATTAGATGGATCACGCTTTCTTCGTCCCGAAGAAGTTCACCAGACACTCGTCACCCCAAAAATCGGTCGCGAGGTCGGTGGCGACCTGTTTCAGCGTGGAGGTGATGGAGTCGAAGGTGTTGAATATCTGGACGAAGCCGCCGATGCCTGCGCCGAACTGGAGGAACTTGTTGTACATCTCGCTCCAGGCGGAAGCCGCCGAACCGATGTTTCGGGCGTGTTCTTTTAGGTACTCGCGCAGTTCGCGGATCTTCTTGGCGTGGGCTATGTACTCATCCGAGCCGATGACCATTCGGTTCTGCTCGTTGATGAGGCGGTTCATTTCGGCGCGTATCTGTTTGACGGAGGCTTCGACCTCCTTGCCGTTGATGTAGATGGTTACCCTGCGGGTGCTGCTTTTTGCCATAACTTGCTGTTTTGGCAAAGATGGTTCAAACATCCGTCACGGAATGGGACGGCAGAAGAAAACGAGAGCCGGCGTATTGGTTCTCGTTTTGTTACTTCTTTATTGCGTCAACGATAGAAGCGGTTATCGTAGATTCGAGCGGATAGCGTGCCCGGTCGCCCAAAGAGAAAGCACAAAAAAAGAGGACCCGAAAGCCCTCTTTGAATATGGATTATTTGATGGGTTACTGTTTCACCAGTTTGAGGTAGTGCACCGTGTTGTCCTTGGTGATGACGCGGACGATGTAGGATGCCCTGGCCAGATTGGCGACGTTGAAGCGGTAGTCGTTGCGGTAGTCGGCGACCTGTCCGCCCTGCATGGTGAGGACGGTGATTTCAGACACATTTTCTGGCGCAATGCCCATTACCGTCACCTCGTTGTGTGCCGGGTTGGGTGCAAGGTAGGGCTTGACAGATTCTGGTACGTTGACGTTGGACTGAAGGCTTTTGGTTGAATCAGTGTCCGAAGTTGCAGAATCAGGAATTTTGCGGTACTGTTCCGGTATCTGTTCATAAAATGATTTGGGATCAAAGCAAAGTTCCACATAGCAAAGCGTGTTGTCTTTGGTGCACACAATAGCATAAATGCATATCTTCTCACCTGTTTGCATCATTTGTGTCAACTGAGCATAGTTGAGCATTAGGAGGCCAATAACATTTGTTGGCGGGAAATCCGTGTGATTGTGAATTTGAGGCGGATTGCTCCAAATTGAGACCACACTGTTGATTCCAAATGGGAAGTTTATATCGAAGTCGAAATATGAGACCTGATGCGGAGAACTCAAACCCGGATTGAAAAGCATTTTCGCAATTTCCGCATCACAATCTTTATCGATACATTTCTTCCAATCAAAATATTCCGTAAACTTCTTTTCGCAGTTGCGTTTGCTGTCATACAGAGTGAACTCAACGTACGGATTGGCAAAATCTCTAAATTCAAGGACGACAGATACGGTTTGGCAACCGCCGGGGGCTATCGACACAATCGTTGGGCTGGCAGAGAGAATGACACTGCTTGCATTTGTGTACAGCTGGTTGAAATGTACCCATTGTGACCCGTGATTGCAAATGGTAACGGACATATTGTATAACAATTTGCATTCTTTTGAGTCGCAATCCTTTTTCACATCAATGGTAATGCTGTCGCAGGGGCAAACATCCGCCGGGGATATTTCCAAGGAGGGAGACTGGGCGGTGCAGCCGTTACCATACTGCGTGTTCAAATAGTAATATCCGAAATTGTTAATGGGCAGATTTGCATACAAAGTACTGCCGCCAGCCAGCCAACTGCTGTTATAGTACCAGTTCCAATAGAACGTACCCGAATGGTAAGGATAGAAGTTGTAAACGGGCAAGGTGGTAGGAAGTTCTTCCTTGCACAATTTATAGCAGCCCGTAAGCAGTGCGTCGTAATTGGGTGCAGGGGGTATGAACAGCGTGGATTTGGCAGAAGGACATCCTGTTGTCGGTTCGATGTAATGGGCCGTCAGATAGCCGGGCACGTAATACTGTGCGGAGACACCGTGGAAGCCGTTGCTCCACAGAAGATTTTGGGCGGGACTTGCGGTGGAATGGACATACACAGGCGGAGTATGGATGCACTCGTTGTTATAAAACGCAATAGGCGGTGCGGCAGGCTGCGGGTGTACTGTGACCGTGCACGTTGCGGTTTCGGTGCATCCGTCAGAGCTGGTAACATCGAGCACGACATTATAGGTGCCTGCCAATGCGGGTGTGAATGTGATGTTAGCCGTGTTGAAGGTGTGGGATTCCGGGCCTGTTATCGTCCAGGCGTATGTGTTGTGGCTGCCCGTGTTGCCGTTCAGTTTCACCTCCTCGCCGAAACAGTAGGTTGTGTTGCCCGTGATGCGCGCGGTGGGGGCATTGAGGAATTCGACATTAAGCATGGCTTCTTTTTTACAGCCGTAATTGGTTGTATAAGCCAGTACACGATAGTCCCCTGTATGATAGGTGTTATAAGTGTAACTGGTTGTAGAGACAGTTGAAAAATCCCAATAATA
>JAZUEE010000172.1:0-1730 GCA_045639985.1 Bacteroidales bacterium | reverse complement strand
ATAAACACGGCTTGGACGAAATGGACAACCGCATACTCTCCGCCATTATTGATAAATTCAAAGGCGGCCCGGTGGGGCTGACCACAATTGCCACCGCAGTAAGCGAAGATGCCGGTACTATTGAAGAGGTTTACGAACCGTTCCTCATTCAGGAAGGCTATCTGATGCGCACCCCAAGGGGACGCGAAGTTACTGCTCTGGCTTACGAACATCTGGGCAAGACCCGATTTTCTGCCGGACAACCAGAACTTTTTTAAATCTTCCGATATGAAAAAATTACTATTTCTCTTAGTCATAGCGTGCTTGGGTACGACGATGTCCCTCTCTGCCCAACGTATCCGTCCTCCGCGTGAGGGCTATCCGCGTCCTGTTTTTATAAAAGACAATGGGGAAGGCGCCCGCATCAACTTCGGGTTGGCTTTTGCTCCGACGTTTGACTGGTTTTACACCAATACGAATGGCTATTCGAGAGATGGCGTTTTGGTTGGAATGCGATATGGCATACCCTTGAATATAAATCTCACGCATCGGAAACACTACTATGTCTCCACGGGCGTATTTGCAGAGCACCTCGGCGGGAAATTGGTTTTCCATGACAGAGTGGTGCTCCCGAATGTCGGAGAAACTGACAATACGGAGATACACAGGAACTACAGAGCTACCTATCTTACTATCCCTTTGGGAATAACGTTGAAGAGCCGTTCTCTGAGGAATTTCTTTGTCTGCGGCAATGCCGGTATTTACAATAGTCTGCTTTTAGGCGCGAACAATGTGGATGCTTGCTTGTTAGGCGGCGAGATGTGGTCGCGTGAGAGACACCAGTACACTGAGGCTGCCACTATCCGGGAGTCTGCCTATGCGGGCCTCGGCTTTGAATATTCGGTCACACCGACTATGAGAGCTGGTCTTATGGCCAATTACGTTCACTCCTTTACCAATTTCTTCAAAGGCAAAGGGCAGGCGTACAACGACGTGCTTATGGTTGACCCGAAGGCCAACTTCGGTTATTTTGAATTAGAACTGCACATTAATTTCTTCTAAAAATGAAGTTTATCTGTATCGGACGAAACTATGCGGCGCACATTGCCGAACTCCAGCATGCTGTACCGGAGAATCCTGTTTTCTTTTTGAAACAGGAAAATGCCATTACGCGCTGCAATCGACCTTTCTTCCTTCCGGATTTTTCAAACCAGGTGGATTATGAAACGGAGATAATTGTGAAAATCAACCGCTTGGGAAAATGTATACAGGAAAAGTTCGCCCATCTCTATTATGAGGAAATCGGACTTGGCGTGGATTTCACGGCACGCGATATACAGCGTATTTGTATTGAGAAAGGAGATCCGTGGGAGATTGCCAAGGCTTTTGACGGCTCGGCCGTTGTGGGCAAGTTCGTCCCCAAGGATCGTTTTGCCGATGTCCAAAACTTGAACTTCCATCTTTTGCTCAACGGTGAAAAGGTCCAGCAGGGCAATAGCCGCGATATGCTCTTCACCATTGACCACATAATCTCGTATGTCTCCAAATTTATGACGTTGAAAACCGGGGACATCATCTTTACGGGAACGCCAGTTGGTGTTGGCCCCGTCCATATCAACGACCGCCTCCAAGGTTTCCTGGAGGATGAAAAAATGTTCGACTTCTTAGTCAAGTAAATCATACATCCAATTGTCTATTTGTATAATCGTATAATCTGAAAAAAATGCAACTGAAAACCAGACTTATCATTA
>JAZUEE010000171.1:0-3364 GCA_045639985.1 Bacteroidales bacterium | reverse complement strand
TTCCAGCTCTTGAACACGGCCTTGATACCGCCTTCGAGTTGGGCCTTAGCGTCATCTGGAAATTCCGTACCGAGGACTTCTCTGATTTTTGCTTTGAAAGCATCAGCCAATTTGAGCAATTCTTCAGCAGTGATTTCAGTGTCGCTCTTATAACCCTTGTTAGCTTTGAATTCATCCAGCATATCGTCTAAGATTTTGCGGATGCCTTTACCTTCAGCAGGTTCGATGCCTTCAGCTTTTTCCATAACGACATCGGCGTACATCATAATGAGACGACGATAGGAGTCATAGACGAAACGAGGATTGTTTGTTTTCTTGATGAGGCCGGGGATGGTTTTTGAACTGAGGCCGATATTCAAAACGGTGTCCATCATACCGGGCATAGAGCTGCGGGCACCGGAACGACAGGAAACGAGAAGTGGATTCTCCGGATCATCGTATTTGAGGCCCATAATGTTTTCAACATTCTTCATGCCTTCCCAAACGTCAGCCATAAGGCCTGCGGGAAGTTCGCAGTTATTGCCATAATATGCGGTACAACATTCTGTTGTGATTGTCAAACCAGCGGGAACAGGAAGCCCGAGCAAACACATTTCAGCGAGGTTGGCTCCTTTACCACCCAGCAGGTTTTTCATGTCGGCTTTACCTTCGGCAGTCTTACCTCCAAAGGTGTAAACATACTTTATGTTACTCATATTCAAAAAGTTAAATTAATAATAAAAATATTTTCTATTTGGAATTTTTAAGGCGCGAAAATACAAAAAAAGCGTTTTCTATCCTATAGAAAAATGAGGTCCAATCACTTTCCCATAGATTAATTACAAATCGAGGTTTTTCAAATCTTCCTCATAGGTTACTTTGAAATTCTTTGCGTCACCAGGTACTATTTTAATGGGGATTTCAGGATGGAAATGTGCCACCACCCCGCTCTCGTCTGTGGGAATAAAATCTTCCTGCTCAAAGAGTTCTAAAAAACAGTCGTAGAGCAATCCGGCGCGAAATGCCTGTGGCGTCTGGGCATAATAAAGTTCGTCGCGTTTCAATGTTTCGGCAAGCGTGTTTGCAGAAACGCGCAGAATGGTATCCGTAGCTGGCAGCGCCGTCACAACTGCTTGTTCGCGTTCCAAAGTGTCTAAAACATCGTCAATGATACGGTTGGTGAGGCCTGGACGAGCGGCATCGTGCAGCAGAAGATTGTCATCGCGGCGCTCCACAAACCACTGAATAGCCGCCCACGACGATTGGAAGCGCTCGGAACCGCCAGCCACTACCTGTGTCACTTTCGGATAATATTGGAAAAGGTAATTTAATACACCTTCGATTTCTATGTAGTCGGGAGGAAGAACGATGACGATTTCGTCAATGCGGGGATGGTCTTGGAATGTCTGTAGCGAGTATTCCAACAACATTTTGCCGTTGATTTCAAGAAATTGTTTGGGGACTTCGCTCCCCATGCGGGTGCCTTTGCCCGCCGCCATTAGTATCGCAACATTCTTCATTACTGTGTTTTTCAAAAGAGCGCAAAAATATTAAAAAATGCGATAATGTGATAATGGGATAGTAGGAGTTTGATCATGAAATTGTAACTTGAATCCCAAAAGTTGTACTTTTGCGCGCTTTTCCAAATTATCACTTATGAGAAAAAATCTACTCTTCGTTATCATTGTATGTCTCGTTTTTTCAGCTACTTCCTGCAAGAAGAAAAACGCCTGCACAATTTCGACTACGGATGCCAAACAAAGCTTCGCGCAAAAGCCCGCTACGCCTGAAGAGGATGCTTCCGATTTCTGTCTGCTAACCGATTCTATTCCAGATGTTATTTTGGAAATTCGATATTTCAGCACGTACAACTTTGTGGGTGCCCGTGTGGAGGGTTATATGGAGCCCCTCGCGTTGATAACGAAAGAAGCAGCTTCCGCTTTGCGAAAAGTCAATTCGGAGTTGAAGAACAAAGGATATCGCTTGAAAATATATGACACGTACCGTCCGCAGTGCGCTGTGGATCATTTTATGCGCTGGGCCAAGAATTTTTCAGACACACTTACAAAGTCCAGTTTTTATCCGGATCTTACTAAAAAACAGATTTTCGAACAGGGCTTTGTGGCTACCAAATCCTCCCATACGCGCGGTTCCACCGTTGACCTTACGCTGGTGGATGCTGTAACGGGAAAGGATGTCGATATGGGTGGTGTCTTCGACTATTTCGGGCAAAGTTCGCATACCGATTATGACGGAGTGACCGTAAAACAGCACAACAACCGTATGATATTGCAGGATGCGATGATTCGACACGGTTTTACTCCCTTTGATGGCGAGTGGTGGCATTTCACATTGGCAAATGAGCCATATCCAAATACGTACTTTACGTTTCCTGTCTGTGCGTCTTCAATTAAAAAATAGACGACTATTGCTTGAATATCAGCCAGTTCGTCTGATATTGAGTCCATTTGGCCATCGGGAACCAGGTCGTGAAGGTTGAATCTTCGTTGCGATACCATGAGTAATTCCATCCTGTCCCCATATCCATGTAGAGCGCGTTCACAATTTGTAATTCGTCTATGAGGGTTTGAACAAATTGTGCATACGGAATATCGGCTTTTGCGGTTACCACCATTAGTTCGCCCTTATCATTTTCGCACAACGCACGGTATATTTCCCGACGTTCAGGCTTCATCAGGTAAGGCCGGTGAATCGTACCATCAAGAATGAGTAATGCTTGCTCGTAGGCACACTGTACGGCACTGTCTTTTATTTTGTTCTGATATACATCTTTCGGATAAAAAGACCAGTGTTTGTCTTTGTAAAAAATAAAGCCACCGGAGTTTGCATTACATTCATAACCGCAATGGCATTCTCCATCGCAAACAAAATCACCGGCTATATTCTTATAATAGAAGGAATCAACAATTTTACCTGTGAAGGCAGCCTCCGCACAAAAAAGAATGTCTTTGTCCAACGTGTCGGGCCGTATCCCGCTGACTAAATCAATATTGTAATGATTGGGTTTGTAGAAATACAAATGCTCCGTAGAATCCAAAGTCGCATTCAATGGGGCAGGCAGCGAATCATTTGGCGTGGATGTGTTTGCCTGACAGCTGCTAATGATGACGGAAAGCAATACTAAAGATAACAACGTGTAAGCGGTTGAAGATTTCATAGGCGAATAAATAGATGATGAAAAATTGAAGTAACGGCAAAAACAGAAATATATTGTATAAAAAAGCGATACCACCCCATCAAATATTTAGTATGTTTGCGCCCCTTTAAAAAGCTTTTGATGAAACTAAATGTTTTTCAAAAATTATCTCTTAAGCAGCGCAAGATTCTTATGGTCTGCTGTAGTGTTATAGTTGTCATCTTGGTA
>JAZUEE010000170.1:0-17107 GCA_045639985.1 Bacteroidales bacterium | reverse complement strand
GCTTGGCCTCCGACTTTGGCATGTGTCAATGTGCAAAACCGTGTCAGTAAGGCGCAGGCATTGTTGCCAGGTGCCGTTGTACAAAACGGTATCAGTGTCGCCAAGCAACAAAACTCTATGTTGCAGATTAACTCATTGGTTAGTCGCGATAGTCGTTTCGATCAATCTTTTATTTCGAATTATCTTGCCATTAATGTCAAACCCCGTTTGTTAAGAATCGGCGGTGTGGGCGGTGTCACGTTGTTGGGAAATACTTATTCGTTGCGTATATGGTTCAAACCTGACATTTTGGCTCAATATTCCCTGACACCGGAGGAAGTGATTGCTTGTGTGAATGAACAGAGCTTGGTGGCCCCTACGGGTTCTTTGGGCGAAAATTCATCCAATACGTTCCAATACACGTTGGAATATAAAGGTACGTTGTCGGAGGTTTCCGATTATCAGCAAATCGTTATTAAAAGTCTTCCTACGGGAGAGATTTTGAGATTGGAAGATGTGGCGGATGTGGAATTAGGTTCTATCAGTTATTCGTTCTCGTCTTCTGTGGATGGAGCTCCGGGCGTGCCATTTATTATCAATCAGGCCTCAGGAGCGAATGCTACGGCAACGAACGCTGAAATAGACGCCGTATTGGCGGATGTGGAAGCTGGATTGCCCGACGGTCTGGAGTTCTGTAAGTTGGAAACGTCTGATGATTTCCTGTTTGCCGCTATTCACAATGTGGTGGAAACATTGATAATCGCTATTATTTTGGTGATTCTGGTGGTTTACTTCTTCTTGCAGGATTTCAAAGCAACGTTGATTCCGTCGGTATCTATTATCGTTTCTTTGTTAGGTACGTTCGCAATTGTCAAGATGGCCGGCTTTTCGCTTAACATATTGACGTTGTTTGCTTTGGTTTTGGCCATAGGTACGGTGGTCGATGATGCGATTGTGGTGGTGGAAGCGGTGATGGCTAAATTCGATGCGGGATATACGAATCCGCGAAAAGCTACCAATGATGCTTTGGCAGAGGTTAAGACCGCCGTAATTTCCTGTACGTTGGTCTTTATGGCCGTGTTTATCCCAGTAACGTTTATGCCGGGAACGTCCGGAACATTTTTTACTCAGTTTGGTATAACATTAGCGTCATCCGTAGGCCTTTCTTGTATTAGTGCGCTTACTATTTGTCCGGCAATGTGCGTGATGCTGATGCGTCCGGCGAAAGAAAACGGTCGGAAAAACATCAATTATTATGTAAAAAGTGCTTACACCACCACGTTTAATGCGCTGATGAGCCGCTACAAAAACAGCGTGGTGTTTTTTATTCGAAAACCTCGTTTCGCGATTGTATTGCTTGCAGTTGCAGTTGGTGTTATGGTGTGGACTATGATAAAGACTCCTTCAGGTTTGGTTCCGCAAGAAGATCAAGGAGTTATGTTGGTAGATATTTCTACTCCTCCCGGCAGTACGCTGCAGGAAACGGAAGCCATTGTGTCTAAAGTGGAAAAACAGGTGTCAGATCTGGAAGAAGTCGAACATTATACGAAAATTTCCGGTTATGGAATAGTGTCTGGTGTCGGTGTAAACAATGGCACATTGGTGGTTCGATTGAAAAATTGGGAAGAACGCAAAGGCATTGAACACAGCATAGATATGGTGATGTATAAATTCATGCAGGCATGCGAACCTATTAAGGAAGCCACCATCTTCCCCACACAAATGCCTCAGATTCCAGGATATGGAAATGGGAATGCCATCTCATTGGTTCTTCAAGACCGTCAAGGAGGCTCCGTTTTTGATTTGAATGCGGTGGCCCAGAAAATGATGGCCGAGTTACAAAAGCGTCCCGAAATCGGAATGGCCATGAACTCCTTCTCCGATAATTATCCGAAATTCAAAGTCGAAGTAGATGCCGCCCAGTGTAAAAGGGCTGGCATTTCTCCTCAGGAGGTTCTCGCTGTTTTAGGCACATATTGCGGAGGTTACTATGTCGGTAATTTCAATCTGTATGGTCAGGTGTACCGCGTGATGGGCCAGGCAAGTCCCGAAAGCCGTTTGAATGAATCTTCCTTGGATAATATTTTTGTTAGAGTAGGCGACAAAATGTCCCCGATATCGCAATTCGTCACTCTGTCGCCGTCAGTAGGCCCTTATACGTTAAGCCGATTTAATCTCTTTACTTCGATTACTTGCAATATTATGCCTGCCGATGGATATTCTTCCGGTCAGGTTCAGGAAGTTATTGCCGAGGTTGCCAAGGATGTCCTTCCGGCCGGCTATGGATATGAGTATAGCGGTATGGCCAGAGAGGAACAGGAAAACAGTCAAAGCAATATGACCGTGTTTATCTATTTGATTTGTGTAATACTTATTTACATTATTTTGGCTTCCCTGTATGAATCTTGGTTCGTTCCTTTCGCCGTGTTGCTGAGTGTACCGTTCGGACTTATGGGCTCGTTCCTATTTACGTGTCTTTTCGGCATGGAGAACAATATTTATTTGCAAACGGGTGTGATTATGCTTATCGGTTTGTTGGCAAAGACAGCCATCCTTATTACGGAATTTGCGGTTGATAAACGGAAAGCTGGATTGAGTATAACGGAAGCTGCCTTTGCTGCATGTGAGGACCGTCTGCGTCCCATTTTGATGACCGTATTGTCTATGGTGATAGGGATGATACCGCTTATTATTGAAAGCGGTGCAGGTGCGCGTGGAAACCGCTCGTTAGCCATTGGTGTGGTTTTCGGAATGATTGTGGGAACAATAGCCCTGTTGTTTGTTGTACCTGCATTCTATATCCTTTTCCAAAAACTCCATGAAAAAATACAGGGTCCCATGATTGTTGAAGACGAAGAATCATTAGTTGAAGAAAAGGTCGTTGAATCATAAAATAAATTCCTCATGAGAATCAAACCGATATACATTTTAATCATCATCTCCGCTGTAACATTCAGCAGCTGTGGGATATGGAATAAATATACACCCGTCAAGGATGTTCGCAACGACTTGTACGGTACAACAGAAGGGGTCAACATAGACACGACCCGCAACATGGCAGATCTTTCGTGGCGCGAGTTCTTTACAGATCCTCTTTTGCAAGAACTCATTGACAGTGTGCTTGCCCGTAACAACGACATGACGCAGGCCCGTCTCTCCGTCGAGCAGATGGATGCCGCCTTGAAAGCTGCAAAACTTGCCTACATACCCTCATTCTCCTTTGCACCCAGTGCCACAATAGGGTACAACACAGGAATTGGATCCAGCACGTTCACCTGGAACGTACCCATCGATGCCCAATGGCAACTGGACATTTTTGGAGGCATTACCAATGCCAAACGCCGTACGGAAGCCCAAACCTGGCAGGCTCGTGACATGCTCCAAGCTACTCAGTCCCAACTGATTGCCAGAACCGCTGCGGCATATTACCAACTCGTCATGTTAGACCATCAAATGGAGACCGCAAGACAAACCGTGCAAATCAGAGAGGAGAGTGTGGAAACTCAAAAAGCCCTGATGAAGGCAGGATTCTCCTTCAGCACCGGTGTTCAACAGATGGAGGCCTCCCTTGTCAATGCGCAGATTCAGATTTTAGACATCCAAGACCAAATCGTTGCCGCTGAATTAGCATTGGCAAAACTCACCGCCAATGTGCCCAAACATATCAACCGGAGCTCTTATAGCGCTTTAGAGAAACAATTAGCCGACGTTGGACAAAACCTATCCGTGGGACTTCCAATCCAACTGTTGGAAAACCGTCCCGACGTACGCGCCGCCCAACGCGAATGGGAAGCTGCCTTTTATCAAACACAAGGCGCACGCTCTCAGATGTATCCCAACATCACCTTGTCTGGTCTCGCCGGATTTGTCAATGGAGATGGAGCTTCTCTTAATCCCGCCGATTTGGCACTCTCGCTGGCTGGTTCTTTGCTCCAGCCCATCTTCCAAGGTGGAAAATTACGGGCAAATCTGAAAATCAGTAAGGCACAACAGGAGGCTGCCGCCAACAATTTCCAACAACGTCTTTTAGATGCCGGTGCCGAAGTCAACCAACGATTAGCCCATTATTCCGTCACTCAAGAACGCGTGAACCTTTACAAACAAGAAGTTGAATTTCTCACCTCCGCCTACAATGATTCCCGAGATCTGATGAGCAACGGACAAATCAACTACTTGGAGGTGCTAACCGCACAAGAGTCTCTGTTTATAGCAAAACTAAACGAAGTATCCAATGTTTATGACGAGCTTTCCACGTTAATAGGACTTTATATGTCCTTAGGGGGTGGGGCAAAATAAACTCTTTCAAGGATGTAGAAGTAAAGTTTTTTATGTATTTTTGCAAACTTTTTTTCAAGATTTTATTGCATACATTTTAACAGAAAAACGCTATGGATGTAACTATTAATCAACAAGAAAATAAAACAATTGTAGTGCTTCAAGGTCGCTTGGATACCACTAATGCCGGTAAATTTCAAGAAGATATTACTCCTCTCATGGAACTTGAAAACCCCGATATAGAAATTGATTGTACGGAAATGGAATATACTTCATCTCAAGGTTTGAGATTATTCCTCACTTTGCAAAAAAGCGTTTTGGCAAGAAAAGGGCAGCTGAAACTAATGAATATGCGACCACAAGTGAAAGAAGTTTTCGACATCACCGGTTTTTCCAACATCATTACTATTGTATAAAAGTAAGACGTTGACACGATTTCAAGCCAGCCAACTCTAACATGCTGATATGACAATATATCGCAACAATATTTAATTTATGAAATACAAATTTATCCTTAATGGTCGGAAAGAATTGGAAGACATGCGCAAAGACATTTTAGCGCAGTTGGACACTATAAAAAACGACTTGGCATTATCCTATGACATAGATACCTACGTAACGACTGGCATGGGCGATGCAACACGTTTTGTATATGTCTATTGCGATCTTCATCCGAATGAGGAGGTCTGTTTTGTCGCTTGCGGAGGAAACGGAACTATCAACGAAGTCGCTTCCGGGATAGTAGGATTCAAAAACAAATCTTTAGGTGTTCTTGCCTACGGATTATGCAATGATTTTTCCCATTATTATTCTGAATATAATTTCCAGGATGTGGCTGCCCTGCTAAAAGGTACACCGACCCAAATCGATATCATGAAGGTGAATGATAACTATTCCATCAATGTGTGCAATATCGGTTTCAATTCGGTAGTATGTAGCAGCGCCATGCGAATGGAAGATGCCAAGTTCATAAAGCCCTACTACTTAGGTATAGCTTATGCCGTTCTGACAGCCCGCTTCAACAGGATAACTATCATTGTCGATGGTGAGAAAATTGGCGGACGCCGATTGCTGACTTGCGAGTTGGCAAACGGAAAGTATATTGGAGGAGAATTCACCTGTGCCCCCAAGGCATATACTGATGATGGCCTCATTGACGTGACTTTCACTAAGCCCATGCCTCTTTTGACTTTTATCAAAACCCTACCCGTTTATTCAGCCGGAACATTCTTGGAGGACCCGAAATATAGCAAGAGATTCATCTATCGCCAAGCTCGTCGTATAGAAGTGAAGTCCAAACGACTCATCGAACTTTGCCTTGATGGGGAAATGCTTCCGGGTAAAAACTTCGTCATTGAAATATTGCCTAAAGCCATTACATTAATTTTACCGTCAAAATAAAAACTAAATTATTCAAGTACTTTGCATAAATGAACAGAACTTTTAACCCCATTTACGATAAAAGCAGCGAAATCATAGAGTATATTATGAGTTCACCCGAAATGCCTACCGATGACAATCTGCTTTTCAAAATCAGACTTTCTGTAGAAGAAGTAGTCGAAAACATAGTCCGTTACGCATACGAAAACGGATTAGGCTGGTTGGAAACAAACGTGGAACGTAATCCGAAAACCACGCTAACCATTATATTGAAAGATGCTGGCATACCTTTCAATCCTCTGGCCAAAGAGGACCCAGACCTCACCCTCGGAGCCGAAGATCGTCCTATTGGCGGATTGGGCATTTTCCTTTGCAAACAACTGATGGACAATGTGACTTATAATTACATTGACGGCTGCAATGTCCTCACTATTCAAAAGGAGGTGGAGTAATGAAACGCTCCCGTTCTGTGGCTACCCGCTTGAGCGGCCGCATTTTGCTCGCATCCAGCTTCTTTTATATCATAGCCATCGTAATCATTTCAATTGCCACCTTCAATTCCATTGAAGATGAGGCCTCCAATAATGCCATCCACTTATTGGATGTATCTACCCTCCAGATCGAAAACGAATTGTCAGAAGTAGAATCCGCCTTAGGAAGTACTTATTGGCAAGTGATGGAAAATCTTAAAGATACAAATCAACTGTATCATATTTCTTCTCAAACCGTCAAACACAATTCTAAAATCATTGGTTGTGCCGTCGCTCTTGACTCCTCGTTTTCGGGAAAACTATTCTGTTCACCTTTTTCTTATGAAGATTTTGACGGTCAAGTCCTCACCAAAAATTTAGGCGACGACAAATACAATTACTATGAAATGGACTGGTACTATGAACCTTTCCATAAAAAAATGTCCAGTTGGTGTGAACCGTATTACGATGAAGGCGGCAGCAAATGGTTGATGACGACATACGGCATTCCTTTGAAAATGGACAATGGGAAAATCATCGGTGTGCTTACCGCAGACTTGTCTTTACAAGAACTTTCGGAAGTACTTTCCAGAATCAAACCTTATCCTCATGCCTATGTCATCCTTTTGGATAAAGAAGGCAACGTATTGGTGGATGGTAGGAAATCAATGTCGAAGGAATCCAACAAGGTAAATTCGGATGTCATTAACGGTGATTTGAAAAAGGCCATGCTTACTGGGAAGTCCGGAACGATGAAGTTCCCTGAAAACAATGATTATGTGTTTGTACCATACGGCCCAATCTCAAATGGCTGGTCCATAGCATTGGTATGTCCATACCGTGAAATCTTCTCCCATACGATAGAGATGAACAATATTTTCCTGTTTGTCTCCCTCGCCGCTATGATCCTGCTTTTCATATTCTGCATGCGGATTATCCGGAAACATCTCGAACCTGTCACGCAACTTTCTGTTGCCGCCCTTAACATGGCGAAGGGAAGATTTAACGCCCAACTGCCAGAAATCCAAACAGAAGACGAATTACGAAAGCTCCATGACTCTATGGAGTATATGCAGAAATCCCTCACTTCCTACATCTCAGAATTGAAAACCACGACGGCTTCTAATGAGAGAATGGAAAGCGAACTGAACATTGCCCGAAAAATCCAAATGGGCATGGTCCCTCATGAATTCCCAAACAACCTTTATGCCATATTGAATCCTGCCAAAGAGGTTGGTGGCGACTTGTACGACTTTTTCAGAAAAGATGACAAGCTCTATTTCGCAGTCGGAGATGTATCCGGTAAGGGTGTGCCGGCTGCCTTGATTATGGCTATTACGCGCGCTGCCTTTAGATTTATTGCCAGTATGCAACTCCCGCCCGAAGAGGTCGTCTCCAAAATCAACAACAGTTTGTCGAAAAACAACGACACCAATATGTTCGTCACTTTTTTCACTGGATGCCTGGATTTGAACACCGGAGAGATGCTATTCTGTAACGCCGGTCACAACCCTATTCTCATCGTACCGCCTGCTAACTCTAACAAAGAACCTTTCTACTTGAAGGCAAAACCGAATCTCACCATAGGTATAATGGAAGATTTCCCATATCAACAAGAAAGTATTACCATAGAGAAAGGGTCTCGGATCATCCTATATACCGATGGTGTTACGGAAGCGGAAACCGCTGTCAAAGAACTCTATGGGGAAGATCGTTTGGTACAATGGGCTACTGAGAACCAATCTAAGCCGTTCACCGCAAAAGAATTGGGTGACAACCTATTGAAATCTGTTCGTACATTCACCAATGGAGCCGAGCAAAATGATGATATCACCATTATGGCCATCAATCTTTCATAAGTTTGAATCTGATGTAAGACAAGGTTCTCTCTTCCACAACTCACATAAATAACCAACAAATACAAAACTAATATCGGACTTAATATATTATGGATAACTATTATGGATTAGATCTTCATTGCCAAATGATTCTTGACGAATATCGAGAGAATTGTTCTGCGTTTGAAAAACTGCAGAGTGCCGTGCGTGAATTATTGGAAAAGATGGTCCAGGACAACGGCATTTACGTAACCGCCATCGAATCACGGGTGAAAAGTGAAGCGAGCCTTGCCGGGAAATTAGAGCGCAAAGGGCACAAATACAATTTTCTAAGCGACATCACTGACATCCTCGGCGCTCGTGTGGTGGCTTTCTACGCAGAAGAGGTCGATAAAATCGCTGTTCTTGTGGAAAAAGCTTTCGATGTCGATTGGGAAAATTCCGTTGACAAAAGAAAGATGTCCGAGCTCGACAAGTTCGGATATATGTCTCTTCACTATATCTGCAAGATTCCCAAAGAACTGTATTCCGACCCCGAGTTTCCACAACTTAACGAGTTCCCGTTTGAGATACAAATGCGTACCGCTTTGCAACATGTGTGGGCGGTATTGGATCACGACACAGGTTACAAATCCGGCGTGGAAGTCCCGAAAGAGCATTTGAGAAATATTAACCGTCTGGCAGGTCTCTTGGAATTGGCAGATGAACAGTTCTCCAGAATACGTAACGAAATCACGGAATACAGACGCCAAGTGCAGGCATTGGTTGCCAGTGGCAATTTCGATGAAGTCAAGTTGGATGGCGATACGTTCCGCAGTTATCTCGAGTTGAACCCGTTCAAAAAACTCATTAACAAAATAGCATCGGTCAACCAAGCTGAAATTTATCATGACACCATGATGCCCTATCTTCAAGTCCTCTTCAATATGGGGATGAAGACTTTGGGCGACGTGGAGAAGATGCATAAAACATACTTTGAAGCCGCCTACCAATTGGCATTACACCAATTGACAGGAACAGATCTTGACATTATTGCGCAATCTCTTGCCATTCAGAATCTATGTGCTGTATATATTGTCAAAAACGGCGGTGGAGAACTTGATCTGGTGAAAATGTTTGATGTTCTAAATGGCACTAACAACTATAATTCAAGCAGAGCTAAACGTACTTTAGAAGAAATAGAGAAAATCAATATAATATGAGTAACAAATACATAGATTCTACTTTCCTTGACAAAGCTATCATTTTTGCAGTCAAAGCCCATGCGAACACGGAACGGCGCAGTAAAGGGTTCCCGTATATCGTGCATCCGTTAGAAGCTGTTTCTATTGTCGCAACCATCACTCCAGACCAGGAAATACTGGCTGCGGCCGCCCTCCACGATACAGTTGAAGATACCGACGTGACACTCGAAGATCTTCGTGCCGAATTTGGTGACCGCGTCGCCAAACTTGTTGAAGAAGAAAGTGATGCCAATATTCCGGGATTTTCCAAAGACCTTGAATGGAAAGTCCGAAAGCAAATGGCTTTAGATCGATTGGCCAATGTCGAACGCGATGCCAAAATCGTTGCTATGGGCGATAAGCTCAGCAATATGCGCGCAATGGCCCGCGACTATAGAGAAATCGGTGATAAACTTTGGGACAGATTCCACGCCCCCAACGGACGTGCCGACCACTGCTGGCGCTACCATGCTTTGGCTGATGCCCTGAGTGAACTCGCTGATACAGAGGCATACAAGGAATTTGTTCGCCTTGTAGAAGAAATTTTTCCCGTCAACTGACATTACATTGAATTATGAACTTTGTTGTTGATTTAACCGTTATCCTTATCTCTATCGGTGTTATCTCCGTGATATTTAGGGCTCTAAAACTGCCTACAATCCTCGGGTATATTGTAGCCGGCTTCCTTATCGGACCCAGTTTGGGACTAATCCCTCTAACCAGCATGGAGGGGGCTTGTCAATGGTCCGAAATCAGCATTATATTTTTACTCTTTGCGTTAGGCCTGGAGTTTAGTTTTAAAAAATTACTAAAGGTCGGCAGTAGCGCACTTATTACCGCTGGAGTGAAATTTTTAGGGATGATGATATTGGGCCTTGTCGTTGGGAAAGCTATGGGATGGACTTCTATGGAAAGCATCTTTCTCGGAGGGGTTCTTTCCATGTCTTCCGCCACCATTATTTCCAAAACCTATGACGATATGGGCTTGACGGACAAATCGCATAGTCCTCTTCTTCATGGTACTTTAGTTTTTGAAGACTTTATGGCCGTCCTGCTCATGATTTTGCTATCTACTTTGGCGACCAGCAACAACTTTGCCGGCGGGAAATTACTTGAAGTCACTAAACTCTGTTTGTACTTTATAGCATGGTTCCTCATTGGAATATATCTGATACCTACTTTGTTGAAATGGGCCCGCAAGTATCTTACAGATGAGATTCTCCTTCTTACAGCCATCGGTCTCTGTTTTCTTATGGTAGCTTTGGCAAAATGGGCAGGCTTTTCTGCCGCACTTGGTGCATTTCTGATGGGCTCCGTTTTATCTGAAACAGTGGAAGGCGAACGAATAGAAAAAGCCATCATTAGCATAAAAGGTCTTTTCGGAGCCATATTCTTTGTTACTGCAGGCATGCTGGTAAATCCAGTCGCAATAGAACAACATTTGGGCGCCATCCTCGTCATTACTCTTGTGGCCTTATTTGGAATCATCTTCTTTTCCGCCACTGGTGCCATATTGGCGGGTGAAGGTTTGAAAAAAGCCCTTTCCACAGGATTTAGTTTGGCTCAATTAGGTGAGTTTGCCATCATCATCGCTGCTATCGGGTGCAATGTAGGCGTCATGCATGAATTTATCTATCCGGTGATAGTCTCCGTTGCCGTAATTACTACCTTTACGACACCCTATATGATTAAAGCCGCTGATCCTGCATACGGGTTCTTACTCAAACACCTTCCTCAAAAATTCCTACTCAGAATCTCTCCTGCGCAAGAGGTCGAAAGGCAAATTTCAACAGCGGAAAGAAACGAATGGAAAAAACTTTGCAAAAACTACTTGGTAAGATTTGCCATCTACGGCATACTCATTGTAACTGTACTATGCGTCTGCCGATACGCTTACTACAACTACGCGGACAAAGTCTTTGCTAACATTGTTGAGCCCATACGTGCTTGGATTGGTGTCGCTATCACCCTGTTACTCATGATGCCCTTCCTTCTTGGATTATGCGCCGAAAGCAGATCTGCAAAAGAATCCAAAATCTTCCTCCTCAAAGAACGCCGATTCAACCGTTGGGCATTGATGTCACTGTCCATCATTCAAATCATGCTTGTTATTGTAGCAGTCATCTCCCCATGTCTGTTTTTTTTCACAGAATCCCATTCCGCAATTTTCCTAATAGCCATTCCTGCCACCATCATTCTTACGATATGGTCACGACACTCCGTGAATAATTTTACGAAAATGGAGGAACGATTCTTCTCTAATTTCAACGAAAAAGAAGAGCAGGAAAAATCCGAGAACCCAATCTCGACGTTAATAAACGAATACTTCTCCGACAAGGAATTGCTTGTCAGTGAAACCATCATCAAACCCGAATTCCCTTACATTGGAAAGACTCTGCGCGAAATGCCTTTCCGACATACCGTAGATATAAACGTGATTAAAATCATTCGCGGTTCAATCAACATTCCCATTCCTTCTGGAAGCACCCCTATTTATCCGTATGACCTCCTCGTTGTTGTCGGTAATTCGGAACAATTGAATCAGTTTCACAACATCATGGGAGATGCGATGAAAGTCGAAGATGAAAATCGAAAGGACAAAGATGCGATTATCGTTGACCAAATCGTTTTGCAGAAAGATTCCTACATGACGAACAAAACACTCAGGCAAATCAGCATGAAAGCCGCCGGATGTATGATTGTCGGGATTATGAGAGACCAACATTTCATCTCAAATCCGAGAGCTGATTTCAAATTGCTGACTGACGATCGCGTATGGGTGGCGGGCAACAAGGAAAACGTAGCGTTCTATCTGAAATAAATTTCCTACAAAGAGACGGTATTTTATAATCTATTCAACGAAGTAAAACATGTACCTTAACGAAGAACTTTTCATCGATTTTTTAAATGTCAAAGAAATTCTTTGGGCAGGTATTGATTTTTCTCACGCGCATTTTACAAAAAAAGGATTCGATTTTTCGCAGGAAATATTCCAACATTACCTTCATGATTGGAATATGATGATATTGAATGACCAGAAAAAGTATGACATACGTATGAGTTTCCGCAAGCCGGTTATGCAGTACGACTTGTCTATGGTGACCAAAATCAATAAGTCGTTGAAAAGCACACAGGTTATTCGCGAGGCAATTATTAGTAAGTATGTACTTGCCGACGAACAGATTCGTGAATATGTGTCCCAAGCTAATTTTCCAAAGTGTCTGAAATACGCATTGTCTTTGATCGTTGAGTCATTTGATGAAACATCCAAAGTGGCTGCTATTTGGGTGGTTTTGGTGAAAACAGAAACCAATGAAACAGTACTCTGTGAGAAATTTTTAAAGATTCCGCACGGGTTTGGAACCCGTAATTATTGGGCACGCACCTTTTATGATGTTCTATATGACATTAAATCATCTGCTTTCCTCCGTTGGGAAAACATGGTGCAATCTCAATCTGATGGTACGCAAAACAATGATATACCAATTATTTTAGGATGATAATCTTATGAGTGCATTTAAAGCATACGATTTTCGAGGAATATTTGATAAGGATTTTAATTTAGATACAGTTTACAAATTCGGATACTTTTTACCTCAGTTACTTCGTACGAACAAAATTCTGGTTGGCCGTGATATGCGTGTCTCCACTCCGCAAATGTTTGAGGCGTTGGCGAAAGGTATTACAGATGCAGGTGCGGATGTCTATAACATGGGCTTGACAACCACTCCGATGGTGTATTATTTTACCGCACAGCATCATTTTGATGCTTCAGTGATGATTACGGCATCACATAATCCGAAAGAATATAATGGATTGAAGGTCTCGCGTACTAATGCGTTGCCTGTTGGATATGATACCGGATTGGGCGAAATCGAGCGACGGATAGATGATAATGAACCTATCCTTCCTGCTGCTGAAAAAGGCAAAATTGTGCCCTATAATGTCAAAGAGGAATACCTCCAATTCCAATCACAATACCATCACGATTTATCCAATCTAAAAATAGTAATGGATTGTTGTAACGGCATGGCCTCTATCCTTGTTAAAGAAATTTACGGCGATCAACCGTGTTATTTGTTTGATTCGTTAGATGGCACTTTCCCCAATCATGAAGCCAATCCGTTGGAATCGGAAAACATCGTGGCATTGCAGCAAAAAGTACGTGAAACGAAATCGGATATAGGCGTTATTTTTGATGGAGATGCAGACCGCGTGATGTTTGTGGATGAAAATGGTGAATTTATTGCTCCCGATTTGATGATTGCTGTCATGGGACACTATTTTATTGAAGAAAAAGGATATCAGGGCAAAGTGATTCAGGATATCCGAACTTCAAAGTCTGTGGCAGAATATATTGAAAAATTGGGTGGAAAGATGGAAATCTGGCGTGTGGGACGTGCGTATGCCGCCCTGAAACTGCGGGAAATTGATGGCGCTTTTGGAGGCGAGTTCGCAGGCCACTACTATTTTCGCGACTTCTTCTATTCAGATTCCGCAATGATAGCTTCGCAAGTGCTCTTGCATGTTTTCAGCGAAATGAAGAAAAAAGGAATGTCCGTGTCCCAACTGATTCATCAGATAAAGCAATATGCTAATTCAGGAGAGATGAATTTCACTATTCAAGAGAAACAAGTCGCCATGGAAACTGTGAAAAATTATTTCTGTGCGTTGGAAACGCCTCTGAAAATAATGGATTTCGATGGTTATCGGGTTGAATTCAAAGACTGGTGGTTCAATATTCGTCCATCTAATACCGAACCCTATTTGCGCTTGTTGATGGAAGCCCGCACGGAAGTCCTTCTCCAGGAAAAGCTTCAATTGATGAAAACAGTGCTCAAACAGTTTGAGTGTGACTAAAATGGAGAAGTTCTGGTGTGTTTAAGAATGTCCAAAGAAAAGTGAGGCCTTTTTTCTTTGGATGGTTTCTAATTTACAACGGACTCTGAAATTCGGACTACATTTTTAACAAACATTTTTATACTTTTGCCACCTCAAAATTTTCAGGTAAATATGTTACAGAAACTCGGTAAAGAAGTAATGATTTTTGACGGTGCCTTTGGGACCGAATTGGAAAAGCGCGGCATTATGTCCAAAATGCCCGAAATGCTCAATATTACGCACAAAGAGCAAATCGCAGATATCCACAAAAGCTACATTGAGGCAGGTTGCGATTTTATTACGACGAATACGTTTGGAGCCAATCGTATTAAGATGCCTGACGAAGATCGCAAGCTCGTCATAGAAAGTGCTATTGAATTGGCAAAAAAATACCGCACCACGCAACACGTGATGATGGATATCGGACCTCTTGGTAAGATGCTTTATCCGATGGGCGAACTCTCCTTTGATGACGCTTACGAAGCATTCAAGGAAATGGTAATTGTTGCCCGCGACCTCGTGGATGGCTTTATCTTGGAAACCTTTTCGGATTTGTATGAGTTGAAGTGTGCTCTGTTGGCGGTCAAGGAAAATAGCGACAAACCGGTTTTTACGACAATGACGTTTGACCAAACGGGTCATACGTTGACGGGCACGTCGCCACGTATTATGGCCGAATTGATGTCCAATATGGGCGCCGATGCTATCGGTGTAAACTGCTCTCTTGGCCCCAAAGATTTAAAGCCCATAGTGGAAGAGCTCTTGCAATATTCCGACAAACCTGTAATCGTTCAACCTAATCGTGGGATTCCGACTCTCCGTTGCGGAAGAGCAACCTATAGTTTAACTACGGAAGATTTTGCTTCTACTATGTTGACTTTTTGCGATGCGGGTGTGGCTGTACTCGGTGGCTGTTGTGGTACTAATCCTGAATTTATTGCTGCTATTGCCAAAAATAAAGGTAAACAGGTGCGTCCTCGAAGGATTGTCCGCAAGACGACTATTACTTCGGCTACGCAAACGGTAACGTTCGACAAGGTTCAAATTTGTGGCGAACGCATCAACCCTACAGGTAAAAAGAAACTTAAAGAAGCTATTATAAGCGGGGATTTTGATTATATTTTTAAGGAAGCTATAAAACAAGAAGAAGCTGGTGCTACTTTGTTGGACGTGAATCTCGGGGTGCCCAAAACGGATGATGTCACGAATATGAAAAATGTGGTCGTCCGATTGAATGAAATCACTAATTTGCCCTTACAGATTGATTCATCCAATCCTGCGGCTATTGAGGCGGGCTGTAGATACTACAATGGTGTCCCTCTTATCAATTCCGTCAATGGTAATGCCGATAATATGGCCGCTATTTTCCCGATTGCTCAAAAATATGGAGCTGTGGTCTTGGGCTTGACCATGGATGACAATGGAATCCCGCAAACTGCTGAAGAACGTTTTGCCATTGCCGAGCGCATTCTGGATGGTGCCGAACAGTATGGTATCGGTCGCCATAGAATGATGATGGATACGCTGACACTTACGTGCAGTGCGCAGCAACCGTTGGTAAAAGAAACGTTGCGTGCGTTGCGCATGGTTACTGATAAATTAGGATTGCCTACAGCGTTAGGCGTTTCCAATGTCAGTTTTGGTATGCCTAACCGAGAACTTATCAACAGCACATTCCTCGTTATGGCTTTGGAAAACGGACTGACTATGCCCATCATCAATCCATGTAATGCAGCGATGACAAATGCGATTTTGGCATATAAGGCACTTCGAGGGAACAACGATGATTTGGATGCCTTTGTGAACAATTCCGTAGCGCAGGAAAACATCCAACCTGCCGTAGCAATGAAACAGATGACGTTGGGCGAGGCTGTACGCAGAGGATTTAAAGAAGAAAGTGTTGCCTTGACATCAGAAGCTCTGCAAACACAAACCCCGATGAGCATTATCAATGAAATTCTTATTCCAACATTGAATGAAGTAGGCAGTGATTTTGAAAAACAGAAAATCTTTCTACCACAACTTATAGCTGCATCCGAGGCATGCAAAGAGGCCTTTGGTGTAATCAAATCCAAATTTGCACAAGGTGGTGGTAGCCAGAAAGGAACGGTTGTTTTAGCTACGGTCAAAGGCGATGTCCACGACATTGGCAAGAATATCGTGAAAGTGATTTTCGAGTCGTACGGATACAAAGTCATTGACTTGGGCAAGGATACGCCCAAAGAGGTTGTAAAAGCAGCTTACGAACAACATAAACCCGATGTGATTGGTTTGAGTGCGTTGATGACGACTACTGTGCTGTCAATGGAGGAAACGATTGCCTACTTGAAAGAAAATGGCGTCGCATGTCCGATTTTCGTAGGCGGTGCCGTGCTAACGCAGGCACTTGCCGACCAAATTCATGCTGACGGTTATACGAAAGATGCTTTGGAATTTGTTGAGGCAATAGAAAAAAGATAAAGATTATCCCGGATTATACGAAAAGAGTGGCAAATTTTGCCGCTCTTTTTATTTGTTCAGTTGTATCCTCATTACCGTTCCTTGGTCAACTACAGAGGATTTCACGAATAATTTTCCTTTATGGTATTCGTTGATAATTCGCCGTGCCAACGTTAATCCGAGTCCCCACCCGCGATTTTTGGAAGTGTATCCAGGAGAAAAAATACGCTTTTGCAGTTTGTTTGGAATTCCTTTTCCCGTATCTGCAATATCAATAAAAACACGTTTCTTATCTTCGGTTATGTCAATGGTGATAGAACCTTCTCCATTCATGGCATCCACGGAATTTTTGCACAAATTCTCAATTACCCATTCAAAAAGATATCTGTTTAACGGCAGAATCAATGTATCGGATTCGGGCTTGTTGAAAAAGATGGACACTTTGGAAGAAATGCGCGATTGTAGATATTGCGAAAATTCGTCAATGACTACAATTAGATCGGTGGGCTCTAAAATGGGCGCGGAACCGATTTTTGAGAATCGTTGGGCAATGGTTTCCAAACGCTTGACATCTTTCCCGATTTCAGTGGGAATAGATTGGTCAACAGGCATTTCTTTTAGT